>JAJXWE010000108.1 GCA_021781775.1 Pseudomonadota bacterium
GAAGAAGAATTCCAACCTCGCGATTGTCCTGACACGCATCCGCGACTTGGCGCGCGATGGACTCGCCGATGCGCGCCGCTCGGTGATGGCGCTGCGCCTCGACCAGACGCGCCGCACGGGACTCGAACTCGCACTGCGTCAGCTCGCGGAACGCTCCACCGTCCCGGGCGGGGTGACCTGCACGTTCGTCGGCGATGAGATCAACACCGGCCTGAAACCCGAGCAGGAGCATGAGCTGCTGCGCATCGCGCAGGAGGCGGTCAGCAACGCGGTGCGTCACGCCCGTCCGAGCACGATCCGCATCACGCTGACGGACGACGACACGCACTGGGTGATGGCCATCGAGGACAATGGTCTCGGCATGGGCCAGAGCCCCGAGCGGCACGAGCGCCAGGGATTTGGCCTGAGCAGCATGCGCCAGCGCGCCACGGACATCGGCGGCGAGTGGCGCATCGAGAGCCGCCCCGGGTCCGGGACCCGCGTGAGCGTGCGCATGCAGAAACGGAGATCGTGATGGCGGCCGAGATGCGCAAGAAAATCCGGGTCATCCTCGCGGACGACCACCCGGTGGTCCGCGACGGACTCGCGGCGATGGTCAACCAGCAGTCGGACATGGAGGTGGTCGCCGAGGCCGGCGACGGCGATGCGGCGCTCGCGCTCTACGAGCAGCATCGCCCGGATGTGCTGGTGCTCGACCTGCGCATGCCCAAGCGCGACGGACTCGCCGTCGTACAGCGCATCATGGAGATCAATCCCAAGGCGCGCCTGCTCATCATGACCACCTACGACGGCGATGAGGACATCTTCCAGTGCCTCTCGCACGGCGCCAAAGGATACATCCTGAAGGATGCGCCCCGACCGGAGATCCTCTCGGCGATCCGCGCCGTGAGCGAGGACCGTCCCTACACGTCCTCGACGGTCGCCGCCAAGGCGCTGCAGCGCATGGCCAAGCCCAGCCTCACCGAGCGTGAGCTCGACGTGCTGGAGCTGGTCGCACAGGGCCGCAGCAACAAGGACATCGCGCGCCGGCTCTCGATCACCGAAGGCACGGCCAAGACCCACGTGAAGTCGATCCTCACCAAGCTCGATGCCATCAGTCGGACCGAGGCGGTGGCCGTGGCGCACAAGCGCGGGCTGATCCGCCTGTAACGCCCAGCGCAGCGGAGGAGCCCCGGACGGGCGAGCACGCGGTGACCGTTCTGTGACACCTCGCGCAGCCAATCGTGGTGTCCTTGATTCCATGGAACAGATCGGCGTCGTCGGACTCTCCTACCGGCACGCGGGCGTGGAGGACGTCGCCCGCCTGTCGATCGACCGGGCGCATCTGACCGAGCGCCTGCCGGCGCTGCGTGAAGCGCTCGGCGTGGCCGAGCTGCTCTACCTGGGCACCTGCAACCGCGTGGAACTGCTCTACGCCACCGGCGACGGGCTGCCGGCCGGTGACCTGCGCGCCGAGGTGCTCGAGCAGCTCACCGGCCATGCCCCGCAGCCCGGGCACGCCCCGCGGCTGCTGCGCGCCTGGGCGGGCGAGTCGGCCATCGAGCACGTGCTGCTCGTGGCCTGCGGTCTCGATTCCGCGCAGGCCGGGGAGCGCGAAATCGCCTCCCAGCTGCGCCTCGCCTGGGAAGGCGCCCGCGAGGCCGGCACCTGCGGCCCGGTGCTGAACCGCCTGCTCGGCGAGGCGCTCGGCATGGCCAACCGCGTGCAGCGGCTGCGCTCGGACGTGCCCGCCCGCTCGCTGGCGGACCTCGCGGTCGAGCGCCTGCTGCGCCACCTCGGCGCGGTGCGCGCGCCGGTCGCGCTGGTCGGGGTCTCGCCCATGACCCGCCGCTGCGGGCTCGCCCTCGCCCGCGCCGAGGTGCCGCTGCTGATCGTCAACCGCACCGCCGCGCCCGCGGAGAGCTTCGCCGCCGAAGTCGGCGGCCGCGCCGTCGCGCTCGAGCAGTTCCGCGAGCGGCCGGACCCGGTCGCGGGCCTGGTGCTCGCCGCCGGCGGCGGCACACCGGTGCTCGGAGAAGCGACACTCGAACGACTCACGGCGCTCGGCGGACATCGGCCGCTCGCCATCGACTTCGGCGTCCCGCCGAACCTCGACCCCGACGCCGCTCGACGCACACGTGTCGAGCGGGTGGGCATGGACGAGTTAGTCCAGGCAGTCGAGGAGCAGCGCCTAGGCGAGCTGCTGCGCCTCGCGCCGGTGCGTGCGGCCATCGACGAACGGCTGACGCGCCTGCGCGCCGAGATGGCGAGCCGCGCCATCGGGCCGCGCCTCGCCGCGCTGCGCGAGACCTTCGAGCGCATCGCGGCCGAGGAAGCCGAGCGCGCCCTGGGCACGCAGCTGCACACCCTCGACCCGGCGGAGCGTGATGCGGTGCGTCGCCTCACCGAGCGTCTCGCGCACAGCCTCGTGCACCTGCCCATCTCGGGCCTGCGCGCGGCGGCCGCCCACACCACCCCGGACGTTCTCGAGACATTCTTCCGCGAAGCGCACCTCGGCCGGCGCGGCGTGAAGGACACCCCACCGGCTGAAGAACTCCCTACCCTATAGCCCATGAGCCATCCCCATTCCGAGGCGCTTTACGCGCGTGCCCGCGCGGTCATTCCCGGCGGTGTCAACTCACCCGTGCGGGCCTTCCGGGCCGTCGGCGGCACGCCCCTGTTCATCGCGCGCGGCGAGGGTCAGTTCCTCGTCGATGCCGACGGGCGGCGCTACCTGGACTTCGTCGGCTCCTGGGGGCCGCTGATCCTCGGCCACGCCCACCCCGAGGTCATCGAAGCGATCAGCGCGGCGGCGGCGCACGGCACCACGTTCGGCGCCCCGTGCGCCGGAGAAGTCGAGCTGGCCGAGCGTGTGGTGGCTGCCTATCCGGGAATCGAACAGGTGCGCTTCGTCTCCTCCGGCACCGAGGCGGTGATGAGCGCCATCCGCCTGGCGCGCGCGGTAACCGGGCGCGACCTGATCGTGAAGTTCTCCGGCTGCTACCACGGTCATGCCGATCACCTGCTGGTGGCCGCCGGCTCGGGACTGGCCACCTTCGGTCGCCCATCCTCCGCCGGGGTTCCGGAGGCCTTCACCGGCTGCACGCGCGTCGTGCCGCTCGATGACGAGGCCGCGCTCGAGGAACTGTTCGCGGCCGAGGGTGCGCGGATCGCTGCGGTGGTCATCGAGCCGGTGCCTGCCAACCACGGCCTGCTGCCGCAGCGGCACGAGTTCCTGACGCGGCTGCGCATGCTGACGCGTGCGCACGGCGCACTGTTGATCTTCGACGAGGTGATCTCCGGCTTCCGTCTCGCCCGTGGCGGTGCGGCCGAGCGGCTCGGTATCCGGCCCGATCTCGCCACCTTCGGCAAGGTGATCGGGGGTGGGCTGCCGGTGGGCGCCTTCGCCGGCCCGCGGCAGCTCATGGCCCGGCTCGCGCCCGACGGGGACACCTACCAGGCCGGCACGCTCTCGGGCAATCCGGTGGCCATGGCTAGCGGCATTGCCACGCTCGATGCGCTCGCGCGCGGCAACGGCTGGCAGCGTCTCGAGACCCTCGGCGCCGAAGCCGAGGAAGCATTGCGCCCGGTGCTCGCGCGCGCGCCCTTCCCGGTGCACCTGGTGCGCGTCGGGTCGCTGTTCTGGCTGTCGCTGCACGAGGGTGGAGCACCGCGCACGGCCGTGCCGCTCGCCGCAGCGGCCAGCGCTCGCTACGGCCGGCTGTTCCATGCGCTGCTCGCGCAGGGAATCTACTTCCCGCCCTCGGCCTACGAGGCCTGCTTCCTGTCCCTCGCCCACCGGGACGTCGACCTGCAGACGCTCGCCCGAGGCCTCGAGCGCGCGCTCGCGACCGCCGCATGACGCCACGCCCGGCCAAGGCTCCGCGCATCCTGCAGATCACCGTCATGGTGCTCGTGCTCGTGTGCACCGTGCAGGTCGGTTGGTGGATCTACGACCAACACCGCTACGCGGTGGAGAAGGTCGCCGAGCTGCAGCGCGCCTACCGGCACCAGGCGGCCGCGGCGCGCGCCCTGCTCTTGGCCGGCGTGCCGGTGGCGCGCGTGCAGGCGCTGTTGCCGGCGGTGGAGCTGACACCGGACGGCGCGCGCCCGAGCCCCGCGGCCGAGCAGAGACTGCTGCGCGAGGAGCACCTGCGCATCGTGCAGTACGCGTGGGAGGGAGCGTTCTTTCTGCTGGCGCTGCTTGCCTGCATCGTGGTGATCGCGCGCGCGCTGCATGCCGAGGCACTGGTGATGATCGAGCAGGACAACTTCCTCGCGATGGTCTCGCACCAGTTCAAGACCCCGCTCGCGAGCCTGCAGCTCTCGCTCGAGACTCTCGCGCTGCGCCCCGCCTCCGCCGAACGGACGCGCGTGCTCACCGAGCGGATGCTTGCCGACCTGGCGCGCATGGAGGGAATGGTCAGCCGGATTCTCGAGAGTGCCCGTCTCGACCGCGGCCGTGTCGAGCTGCGCCACGAGCCGGTCGACCTGGCGAGCGCGGTGCGCCGCGCCAGCGCCTCGGCCGAGGAGCACGCCGCACGGGCGCACATCGCGATCACGGTCGACGTTGACCCGACGCTGGTCGTGCTCGCCGATCCGCTCGCCCTCGACGTGATTCTGCGTAACCTGCTCGACAACGCCCTCGCGGCGGTCGCCCCGGTCGGCGGCGGGCGCATCGAGTTCAGCGGGCGGCGCGGCGAGGGGACGGTGGAGCTGGCGGTTCGCGACACCGGCGTCGGCTTCCGACGCGCCGACGCGACACGCCTGTTCGAGAAGTTCACGCGCTTGCAGCCCGGCGGGGGCAGCTACCACGGCACCGGGCTCGGCCTCTACATCGTGCGTCGCCTGATGCACCTGATGGGCGGTCGGGTGAGCGCCGAGAGCGGCGGGGCCGGCCAGGGCGCGCGCTTCGTGCTGACGTGGCAGGCTGCGCCGGCGGAGCCGGCATGAGCGTCGCGGACGAGCCGCAGCGGCGCATCCTGGTGGTCGAGGACGATCCGCACCTCGCCGCCGGCGTGACCGAGAACCTGCGTGCCGAGGGCTACACGGTCGAGCGGGTGGGCGACGGGCGCGCGGCGCTCGAGGCGCTCGTCGGCGCCGCCTACGGTCTGGTGCTGCTCGATGTGATGCTGCCCGAGCTCGACGGGTTCACCGTGTGCCGCACCCTGCGCGAGCGCGGCGACAACACCCCGGTGTTGTTTCTTACCGCGCGCGGGGATCCGGCCGACCGGGTGCGGGGCCTGGAGG
The DNA here is from genome assembly GCA_021781775.1 of Pseudomonadota bacterium. Lineage (GTDB taxonomy): Bacteria > Pseudomonadota > Gammaproteobacteria > Steroidobacterales > Steroidobacteraceae > 13-2-20CM-66-19. Next base: position 5,230 of record JAJXWE010000108.1, read on the forward strand.
CAGGCGGCGATGACTATCTGCCCAAGCCCTTTCACCTCAAGGAGCTGCTGCTGCGCGTGCGGGCCATCCTGCGTCGCTGGGACTGGTACCACAGCGCCGCGGCCGAGACCGCCGTGCTGCGCTTCGGGGAGAACGAGGTGGACTTCCGCGCCTTCCGGGCTCGTGCCTGGAACGGTCTCACCCAGGAGCTCACCGAGAAGGAGGCGATGATCCTGAAGGTGCTGGCCGAGCACCCCGGTGAGATCGTCTCGCGCGAGGACCTGCTCGAGCGCGTCTGGGGCTACGACGTGTTTCCTTCCACGCGCACCGTCGACAACTTCATCCTGCGGCTGCGGCGTCGCTTCGAGCGCGACCCGGCCAACCCACGCCACTTCCTGACCGTGTGGGGCGTGGGCTACCGCTTTCTGGTCGAGGCCGAATCATGACGAGGAACGCGCTGCGCATCGGCACCCGCGCCTCGGCGCTCGCGCTATGGCAGGCGCGGCACGTCGAGGGGCTCACCCGGGCGCTGCTCGGGGCACCGCCGGTGGAGCTGGTGCCCATGGTCACCAGCGGGGACCTGCAGACCCAGGTGCCGCTGTGGGCGGTGCGCGGCCGGGCATTCTTCACCAAGGAGCTCGACCGAGCGCTGCTCGATGCGCGCATCGACCTCGCCGTGCACAGCCTGAAGGACCTGCCCACCGAGCTCGAGCCCGGTCTCGCGCTCGCCGCGGTGCTCGAGCGCGAAGACCCCGAGGACGCGCTGATCAGCCGCAGCGGCGGACCGCTCGCGGCGTTGCCGCGCGGCGCGCGCGTCGGCACCAGCAGCCTGCGCCGGCGAGCTTTCCTCGCCCGCGCACGCCCCGACCTGATGCTGCTGGAGTTGCGCGGCAACGTGCCCACCCGCGTCGAGCGACTGGAGCGCGGCGAGTACGACGCCATCGTGCTCGCCGCCGCGGGCCTGAAGCGACTCGGTCTCGAGGGACGCATCAGTGAGCGGCTGGACCCGGTTGACTTCCCACCCGCCGTCTCCCAGGGCGCGATCGGCATCTGTGCACGCCGGAATGACGAGCAGACGCTTGCGTGGCTGCGGCAGCTCGACCACGAGCCCGCGCGCCTCGCGACGAC
>JAJXWE010000109.1 GCA_021781775.1 Pseudomonadota bacterium
CGCCGGTCTCCTCGCCCCACACCAGCGTAAGCACATCGCCGATCTGCACCTGCGGATCGACGACGCCCAGTGAGAGCACGGTGCGCTCGTTGTAGCTGTAGCCGCCGAACATCGAGAAGCCGACCGTGTTTCCGCCCGCCATGACCCTGTCGTAGGAGGCGGAAGAGTAGTTGCAGTTGGGGAAATCGAAATACTTGTAGTTCTCTCCTTGCGGATCGAGCAGCGAGGCGTAGATCTTGAGGAAATCCGCCGGGTTCCAGGCAAAGGTCACCTTGCGGCGCTGCGGCTCGGTCGCATGACGCTTCAGCGCCTCGGCGCCGATGAACTCGTGGTCGAACTTGATGAACGGCCCGTAGCCCAGAGCGTACGGGGTGAGGTAGTAGTCCTCGACGTTCTCCGAGACGAAGCTGCCGCCGATCGAGCCCGAGCCCTCGTAGCCGCTCGCCGGCAGCCACTCGCGGTAGGGGCGCATCGGCTCGCCGGTGTATACCGCCGGCAGCGGGGATGGGATCCAACCGGACTCCAGGGTGTTGCTTGAGTACGCACGCGCGCCAACCTGCACCAGTCCGAAGTCCTTGCCCGCTTCGACGATCGCCTCGCGTACCTCGTCGTATTCTGCGTACGGGCCCCAGATCTCCAGTCCCGGTTCTCCGGCCATGCCGTGGCGCAGGCACCGGACCTTGCGGCCCCTGATGTCGATGAACCCCATGTTGAAGAACTTGATGTCCGGCAGCGGCCCACCGTTGAGTTTGGTCAGGACCTGCATGGCGTTCGGACCCTGCACCTGGAAGCGGTAGTGCCGACGGAATACTGGCTTGCCGCGCGGGTAAGAGGGGGAGCGGTCGTCGCGGATTGCCTCGACCCGGTAGCCGCCGGTCTCGGCGTGGAACTGGATCCAGTTGACCGTGGGGGCGCGCCCGACGAACAGCAGCTCGTCCGGGTCCAGATAGAACAGAATCCCGTCGCCGATCACGTAGCCGTCGTGACTGCAGGGGACCATCTGCTTGGCCTTGTTCGGGACGAACCCGTTGAAGCTGTTGATGGTCAGCCGCGAGAGCATCTTCAGCGCATCGGGTCCCTTGACCGTGATCTCCGCCATGTGGTGGGTCTGGTCGTAGAGCACGGCCGCCTTCTGCCAGGCTACCTGCTCGGCGCGCCAATTGGTGAATTCATACGGCACCACGGGGTAGACGTAGGCGCCGATCTGCGAGTTGCGCAGCATGTGCACCGGATTGCCGCTGCGGCGCAGCAACTGCTCGAGATTTTCCTGCTTCATCGTCTTTGCTCCGGATCGTTCATCGTCATACGAGGTCGCCTCGCCCCCGGGCGGTCGACCGGAAATCGGGGGCCTGCGCTCAGGCGCGTGACAGCGCCGATACAGGTTTACCCCGGATGGGACCGGGGAGTTCCACCCATGGCGAAACCGCACGAGGCCGTTGGCGAAAGCTCGGGAGGCGGTCTTGACCCCGGACGGGCAATACTAGGTATAAGCGCTGCCTGCTTGTTCAGTTGACCGCGGCTCCGTATAAAAAACCACGGTGAAACCCGCGCTCCGTCGCGGCTCCGAGGGGGGAGCATGACCTACAGCGAGTCGTCCGCCATTGCCGACGCCGATCCGTGTCGTGGCACCGCCTACGTTGCCGCGCCGGCCACGGCGCTGAAGTCCGAGCGCGTTTACCGGGCTCAAGCCGACTGGACGGAACTGGGTGATGTGATGGTGATGGAGATCGCCTCGGAAGGGCAGGCGCGCCAGGCGCGCTTCGCTGGCACCCGAGTGCATCCGCCGCGGTGTTTCGTGCACCTGATGCTCGAGGGCGAGGGGATGGCCCGCCAGGACGGGCGCGAGGTCCTGCTGCGCAGCGGTGACTTTACCATGTGCGACGGCACCCGCCACTACGAGATCAGCTGTCCGCCAGGTAGCTTCATGCTGGTGCTCGGCATTCCGACTGCAAAATTGCGCCGCCACGTCGCCTGCCCCGAGTCGCTCGCGGCGGTGGCGATGCGCGCTGCCAGCGGCGTCAACGGTCTGCTGTCCGGCTTCGTCCGCACCTACTGGCGCGATTGCCGCCATTCGCTCGATTCCGACTCGGCCGAGCGGATCGCCGTCGCCGTGCTCGATCTGCTGGGCGCCGCCTATGCGCAGGTGCCGAGGACGCACGCCGAGCGATCCTCCCGTGGCACGGCGCACAGGATCCGCATCCTCAACTACATCCACGGGCACCTCTACGAATCCGAACTCACGCCGGCGCAGATCGCGCAGGCATGCCGGATCACGACGCGCTATCTGCACTACCTGTTCTCCGATGGCGAGGAGACGGTCACCCGCTACATCCTCAAGCGCCGGCTGGAGGCCTGCTCGCAGGCGCTGCTCGCCGAGGGTCAACGGGGCCGAACGGTGACCGCCATCGCCTTCGACCACGGATTCAACAGCGCCACCCACTTCGGGCGCGTCTTCCGGTCCCAGTTTGGCATGACCCCCCGGGAGTATCGCGCCCGGGTGCCCATGGTCGTGCGGCCCGCGCGGCGTGATGTGGTCGCGCCGGCGGCGGCAGGCTGCTGAGGTGCGCAGCCGCCGCGGACAGGTTCCACCCGCGGCGGCGCGCGCTGTAGGATACCCGGTGGATTCCCGAGTGTCGGCGAAGCGGTGTTCCGATCACCGAGATGGTGTGATGCATGCTCGAGTTGCGGCGTTTCGATCTCAATCTGCTGATCTCCCTCGACGCGCTGCTGCACGAGAAGAACATCAGCCGCGCGGCCGAAAAGCTCTACGTTTCCCAGCCGGCGATGAGTGCGGCGCTGCACAAGCTGCGCGAGTACTTCAACGATCCGCTGCTGGTGCGCGTGGGGCGTGCCCTGGAGCTGACGCCGCGTGGGCAGTCGCTGGTTGATCCAGTCCGCGAAGCGCTGCTGCGGATACAGGCGACTCTCGGCACCCAGCCGCAGTTCGACCCGGCCACCGCCCGGCGCGAGTTCAGCATCATTATTTCGGAGGAGGCGCTGCCGGATTTGCTGCCGGCGCTGGTCAGGCGCCTCGCGGTCGAGGCTCCGGGCATCTCCTGCCGGGTACAGCTGATCTCCGAGAGCGTCCTGACTCGCCTCGAGTATGGCGAGGCCGATCTGTCCGTGTGTCTGGACTCCCTGAGACTGTACGCGGCGCGGGCCTGGCCTGAGTCGCTGCGCATGGTGAAGCTGCGACCCGTGCGCTGGATCTGCGCCGTCGATGCCCATCACCCGACCGTCGGCGATACGCTCACCGCGGAGCAGTTCTTCTCTCTGCCGCACGCCTTCGGTGCGCCGAACGCCTACTCGGTGAGCACCGAGGAGCTGGTGCGCCGCCTGTTCGATATCGACCTCACGGTGCAACTCGCCGTGCCGAGCCTGCTGCACCTGCCACTGGTGCTGGCCGGCACCTCGTACGTGGCGACGCTGCCCGAAAGGGTGCTGATGATGGCGCCCGCCGTTGCTCCGCTGAAGACCTTCCCGACGCCATTTCCGACGTCCGAGCAGCACGAGATGCTCCTCTGGCACAACCGTCACGACCCCGATCCGGCACACGCATGGCTGCGTGAGCTGATCATCGAGATCTGCAGTCAGCTTCCCTGAGGCCGCAGGCGGCGTGCATGCCGCGGACCCATTCGCTGCGAATCGACTCGCCTGACACTGGCGGAGGAGTCCACCGGGCGCCGGCGGCGCTTTACTGCCGCGAGCGCTCGGGAGGAATCATGTTGCGGATAGCTCTGGTGGCGGTGAGCCTGGGTCTCATGGCAGTGCCCGGGTGCGCGTTGGCGGGCGCGGCGGTGTCTTCGGCAGGCGGTGCGGTCGCGGTCGACGGGGCGCGTATCGCGCACGCCGATCGCCATCCGGGCGATTGGCTCACCTACGGGCGAACCTACAGCGAGCAGCGCTTCAGTCCGCTCGCCCAGATCAACGACCGTGACGTCGGTCGACTCGGGCTCGCCTGGCACTACGACATCGGCGGCGATCGGCGCGTACAGGAGTCGACGCCCCTGGTCGTGGGCGGGGTGATGTATCTGACCACCGCCTGGAGCCGGGTGGTTGCCCTGAATGCCGCCACGGGGAAGCGCTTGTGGGCATTCGATCCTCACGTGCCGCGCGCGGCCGACGCACACGGCTGCTGCGACGTCGCGAATCGCGGCGTTGCGATCTGGAGGGGGCGGGTCTACCTCGGGACCTACGACGGCAGGCTGATCGCCCTGAGCGCTACGACCGGCAAGCCGCTCTGGTCGGTGCGCACCGCCGACTATGCCCAGGGATACACGATCACCGGTGCACCCATCGTGGTCAAAGGCAGGGTGATCATCGGCAACGGCGGCGGGGAGTTCGGCACGCGCGGATACGTGACCGCCTACGATGCGCGGACGGGTCGGGAGGACTGGCGGTTCTACACGGTACCGGGCAAGCCGGGCGTGCCGGACCGGGCCGCATCGGACGCGGTTCTGAACCGAATTGCCCGTCCGACCTGGCACGGCCATTACTGGCGATTCGGCGGCGGCGGCAACGTCTGGGACTCGATGGCCTACGATGCGAAGCTCGACCTGCTGTACATCGGCACCGGTAACGGCGCGCCATGGAATGGTACGGTGCGCAGCCCCGGGGCGAACCTGTTCATCACCTCGATCATCGCGCTGCGGCCCGAGAACGGCGAGTACGTGTGGCACTTCCAGGAGGTGCCGGGCGACGTCTGGGATTACGACGCCGATCAGCAGATGATCCTGGCCGATCTGCGGCTGCATGGGAGGGTGCGCCGCGTTCTGCTGCAGGCGCCGAAGGACGGCATCTTCTACGTGCTCGACCGGGCAACGGGCCGGTTCCTCTCCGGCGCGCCGTATACCCCGATCAACTGGGCGCGCGGCCTGACGGCACGGGGTGAGCCGATCGAGGTGCACAAGGCGTTTTACGACCGAACCGGCAAGCCCGCGCTGGCGATGCCGGGTGCCGCAGGCGGCCACAACTGGCAGCCGATGTCGTACGACCCGCAGACCGGCCTGGTGTATCTGCCGGTGAGCGCCATGGCGTTCACCTATTCCGGTGCCCGGCGCGTCGCGTTGCGCCGGCTCGGCTGGAATACCGGGGACAATTTCATCGCTCTGCCGCAGAACCCCCGGGTGGTCGCGCAGATCCGCAAGGCGCTCAGCGGATACCTGCTCGCGTGGAACCCGGTCACGCAGCGGCCGGCCTGGCGCGTTGCGCTCGGCACGCCGTGGAACGGCGGGGTGCTCGCGACGGCCGGTGGCCTGGTGTTTCAGGGCGACGCCATGGGCCGATTCGTGGCCTACCGCGCCGCCGACGGCAAGCGGCTCTGGTCGGTGCAGACCCATACCGGCATCGTCGCCCCGCCCATCACCTACCAGGTCGCCGGACAGCAGTACGTGGCCGTGCAGATCGGTTGGGGCGGGGCGTTCGGGCTCGCTGCCGGCCAGCTGGCGCTCGACTCCCAGGTGAACGAGGGTAATGTCCCGCGCATGCTGGTGTTCAGGCTGGGGGGCACCGAGGCCATGCCGAGCCCGCCGCCCGGTACGCACCCGCGGCTGAATCCGCCGCCGAGCACGGCCAGTGCGGCGACGATTGCCCTGGGCGAGAGCCGCTACCAGTCCTACTGCAGCGTCTGTCACGGCGACAGCGCAGTCAGCGGCGGCGTGCTGCCGGATCTGCGCTACGCCCCGGCACTGGCCGATCCCGCCCTGTGGCAGCGGATCGTGCAGGGCGGCCTGCTCGCACCGGGCGGGATGGTGTCGTTCGCCGGACAGCTCTCCCGACGCCAGATCGAGGCGGTGCGCGCCTACGTCATCGCGCGCGCGCACCAGACCGAGGGCGAGCGAGCCGCGCGGCCGTACTGAGGCTCACAGGGCGATGACGACCTTGCCGAAGTGCTGTCCCGCCTCGACCTGCTGGTAGGCGGCGCCTGCCTCATCGAGCGTGTAGGTGCGATCGATCACCGGTCGGATGCGATGCTGGTCGATGAATGCATTCATCGCCTCGAAATCCGCGCGCGAGCCGACGTAAATGCCGCTTGCAGTGGCATTGGCATGCAGCAGCGCCATCGCCGGGATGTCGCCGCCGAAGCCGGCCAGCCCGCCGATCAGCGCGATGTGTCCGCCCGGGGCGAGGCTGGCGAGGGACTGGGCCAGCGTGCCGACCCCGCCCACTTCGAGCACCTGCTGTACGCCGACGCCGCCGGTGGCAGCGCGCACCGCGCCGGACCACTCCGGC
>JAJXWE010000110.1 GCA_021781775.1 Pseudomonadota bacterium
CCTCGCCGATCATGATGTCGAGCTGGTAGTCCTCCATGGCCGGATAGAGCACTTCCTCGACCACCGGGGAGAGCCGGTGGATCTCGTCGATGAACAGTACGTCGCGCGGCTGCAGGTTGGTGAGGAGGGCCGCCAGGTCGCCGGGCCGCTCGAGCACCGGCCCCGAGGTCTGCCGCAGGCTCACGCCGAGCTCCGCGGCGATGATGTGCGCGAGCGTGGTCTTGCCGAGGCCCGGTGGTCCGAACACCAGCACGTGATCGAGCGCCTCGGCGCGCTGGCGCGCCGCGCCGATGAAGATCTCGAGCTGCTCGCGCGCCTTGGGCTGACCGACGTACTCGGCAAGGCGGCGCGGGCGGATGGCCCGCTCGAGGGTCTCCTCCTCGCCGCTCGACTCGGGACTGATTGTGGAGCGCTCAGGGCTCATCGGGCTCACTCCCGCGCCGCGCTCTGCAGCGCTCGGCGGATCAATTCTTCGGTCGAGTGCCCCTCGGCGTCAGCGCCCTTGAGCAACCGGCTGGCTTCGGCGGGCTTGTAGCCGAGGGCGATCAGCGCATCGAACGCCTCGCTCTTGGCGCCCGGAGCGCTCGCGACCGCGAGGCCCTCCGGCGTGCCGACATCGAGCCGGTCGCGCATCTCCACCACCAGCCGCTCGGCGGTCTTGCGCCCGATCCCGGGCACTCGCACGAGTGCGCCGAAGTCCTGGCTGTGCACGCACTCGGCGAACGCCTCGACGCTGATCCCCGAGAGCAGCGCCAGGGCGATCTTCGGTCCGACGCCTGACACCTTGATCAGATTGCGAAACAGCCGCCGCTCGGCCTCCGTGCCGAAGGCGTAGAGGATGTGCGCGTCCTCGCGCACGAGGAGGTGCGTCAGCAGGCGCACCTCCTGCCCGACCGCCGGCAGGTGGAAATAGGTCGACATCGGCGCCTCGAGCTCATAGCCGAGACCGCCCGCCTCGACCGTCAGGTGCGGGGGCGTCTTGGAAACGATGTGTCCACGAATCGAACCGATCATCTCGTCCAGCCGCTCCCCAGGGACGTCGCACCGTGCGCGGCGGCGAGCCGCGCAAGCTCGCGCGAATGGGCATGGCACAGCGCCACGGCCAGCGCGTCGGCGGCATCGGCGGCGAGACGCCCCTCGAGCGACAGCAGCGTGCGCACCATGTGCGCGACCTGTCGCTTCTCCGCGGCGCCCGAGCCGACCAACGCCAGCTTGATGGCGCGCGGAGCATACTCGAATACCGCCAGACCGTGGGGCACGGCGCACAGCGCCGCGCCACGCGCCTGGCCGAGCTTCAGCGCGCTGTCGACGTTGCGGTTGACGAACACCCGCTCGATGGCGATCTCGGCCGGTGCGTGCCGCACGACCAGCTCGCTCAGACGCTCGAAGATCAGCCGCAACCGCTCGGCGAGCGTGCCCGCCGGCGCGGCGACGATGCACCCGTGGGCCACGTGGCACCATTGGCCGCTGCGGCACTCGACGAGGCCGAAACCCGTCGTGCGCGAGCCGGGATCCAGGCCGAGCACGCGCAGTCCCTCGACCGCCGCGGATACCGGCGCCGCGGCCGAGGTGCCGCGCACGGCGCGCTGCGGGTCAAACGCGCGCCAGGAGCGGGTCGGATAGCGTGACATTGGAATACACGTGGCGCACGCCGTCGAGCTCCGTCACGGCCGCGAGCAGCGCTGTGAACCGCCGCGCCGGGCCGCCCGCGAGCGCCACGGTAAGCGCCGCCCGTTCGGTAATGTCCGCCGCGCGCGGCACCCAGCCGCGCCGGGCGAGCGCCGCCCGGACCACCTCGAAATCCTCGGGATCGGTGAACACGTCGAGCTCCTCGCCGGCATCGAGCACCTCCTCGGCACCGGCGGCAAGCGCCACCTGGCCGAGCGCCACGCGCTCGGCACCGGGCGCAAAGCGCATCCGGCCCGAGCGGACGAACAGGTAGCTCACCGCCCCCTCGGCGGCGAGGTGCCCGCCGTACTCGCGAAACAGCCGCTTCAGCTGCGCCCGCTCGCGTTCCGGGTCCTCGGTCAGGCAGTCGATCAGCACCGCCGCGCCCTCAGGGCCGTAGCCCTCGAAGCGCGCCGGCCGCGCACCGGGGGAATTCAACACCATGTGAAAATATACAGTCCCCGGACCCGGCGGCACAACCCCTGCTCCGCGCCGGTTCGCTCGTCCCCAGAGGTGCCCTATCATAGCCACGAATAGGCCCGCAGGCACCGACCACCCGTGGAGACCACGCAGCACTGCCCCCCCGCCCTGCTCGAGTCGATCCGCACCGCGCGGCAAGCGCTCGAGCAGAGTGGCGCGGTGGATTCCGCGCTGCTGGAGGCCAGCACCCAGGCTGCCGAGGTGATCGGCGCGCTCACCGAGGATGCGGATCTGGCGCGGGCCGTGCTCCTCAAGCCGGTGCTCGGAACGGCAAAGTCCGACACCCTCGCCCGGCTGACCGGTGCGGCCGCGTACGACACCGCCGTCGAACTCGCGAAGCTCGGGGAGTTCGGCCTGCCGCAGCACTGGGCGCCGACGCAGGGACTGGACGCGCGCCAGGCCGAGACGCTGCGCAAGATGCTGCTCGCGGTGGTGAGTGATCCGCGCCTGATCCTGGCCCGGCTCGCCGAGCAGCTCATCGCACTGCGTCATGCACGCGATCTTGCGCCCGAGTCGCGCAAGCGCCTCGCCCTGGAGACCCGCGCGATTTTCGCGCCGCTCGCCAACCGGCTCGGGATCTGGCAGATCAAGTGGGAGCTGGAAGACCTGGCCTTCCGCTACCTGGAGCCCACCGCCTACCGGCACATCGCCGCGGCGCTCAACGAGCGACGCACGGACCGGGAGCGCTACATCGAGAGCTTCTGCGCCGAGCTCGGCGCGGCGCTTGCCAAGAGCGGCATCGTCGCCGAGGTCTACGGACGGCCGAAGCACATGTACAGCATCCACCGCAAGATGCAGCGCAAGCAACTCGAGTTCGAGCAGCTGTTCGACGTGCGCGCCGTGCGCGTGATCGTCGGCACGATTCCCGACTGTTACGCTGCGCTCGGTGTGGTGCACGGCATGTGGCGCTACATCCCCGGGGAGTTTGACGATTACGTCGCAACGCCCAAGGGCAACTTCTACCGCTCCATCCACACCGCGGTCATCGGCCCGGAAGGCAAGAGCGTCGAGGTGCAGATCCGTACCCGCGAGATGCACGAGCACGCCGAGCTCGGCGTGGCGGCGCACTGGACCTACAAGGAAGGCGGCGCAGCCGATGCGCACTACCAGCGCAAGATCGAGGCGGTGCGCCGGCTGCTCGAGCCGATGGGCGCGGATGGCGGCACCGACGGGGAGCGCGAATTCCTCGAGCAGGTGAGCAGCGAGCTGTTCCAGGACCGGGTGTACGCGCTGACGCCCAAGGGCGAGGTCATCGACCTGCCGCACGGGGCCACGCCGCTCGATTACGCCTACACCGTGCATACCTCGCTCGGGCACCGCTGCCGGGGTGCGAAAGTGAACGGGCGCATCGTGCCGCTCACCCAGCCGCTAGCCAACGGGGAGATCGTCGAGATCATCACCGCCAAGCAGGAGGCGCCGAGCCGCGACTGGCTCGCTCCCGAGCTCGGCTACCTCGCCTCGCCGCGCAACCGCACCAAGGTGCGCGCCTGGTTCCGCAAGCTCGATGCGAACGACAACCGTACCGCCGGCCGGGCAATCGCCGAGCGGGAGCTGGCGCGCCTCGGGGTGAGTGGCGCGCAGCTGCCGGAGCTGCTCGCCGCCGTCGGCGCCCACGATCTGGAGCATTTTCACCAGCTGCTCGGCGAGGGCGAGATCACTGTCGCGCAGCTGACGCACGCGGTGGAACGGCTGTTCGTCCAGCCGAAGGCCGCGCCACCGACGAGCGCCGCCCCGCCGCGGCTCACGCGCGGCGGCTCACCGGTGGAGATCGAGGGCGTGGGAGATCTGCCCGTCACGCTGGCGCGCTGCTGCGCGCCGTTGCGTCCGCAGCCGATCGTCGGCTACGTGACCATCGGGCGCGGCGTAACCATCCACCGGCGCGGCTGCCCGAGCTTCACGCGGATGCGGGCCATCCGGCCCGAGCGCGTCCTGCAGGTGGAGTGGAGTTCGAACCAGCCCGATGCGCTACCGGTGCGGATCGCCGTGCACGCCTACGACCGGCGCGGACTGGTGCGCGATCTCACCGATGTGCTCGCAATCGAGCGGCTGAGCATCGAGGGCATGACCACCACCACCGACCGTGCGAGCGGCACGGCGGACGTGCTGCTCACGGTGGCCGTCGGCGACGATGCGCAGCTGAAGCGACTGCTCACGCGCCTCGGTGCAGTCGCGAACGTGGTCTCGGCGCACCGTACCCGCTAGCCCGGATCTCTCAAACAGGGAGGGCGCATCGGGCCTGTGAGTAGGATAAAATTGAGTTGCGACAACAACTTAACCGAACTCACAGGGGAGTCCCGATGCCAGCGGAGTGTAACCTGGAACAGTACGAGTTTTCAGCGATCGAGCGGCGGCGGGTGGTGGCCGGTTTTGATGGCGGGCGGGTGAGCACGGAGGGCGGGGCGCTGCTGCTGAAGCAGGCGGACCAGGCGATCCGGCTGAGCGAACGTGTGGCTGGGTGCTTCATTGATGGGCGCAAGCCCTGGCTGGTCGAGCACGCGGTCAGGGCAGCGCATCTTTGGGATCGCATTGGGGTATGAGGATCTGAACGATCACGATGAGCTTCGCAAGGATCCGCTGTTCGGCGTGCTGGCGGGGAAGTTGCAGGCGAGGCGCGCGGATTGTGAGGCGGTCGCCGGCAAGAGCACGTTGAATCGGCTCGAGCTGCACCCGCGGGTGGGCACATCGGTGCACCACAAGATCATGCTGGACGAGGAGGCGATGCAGCGGCTGTTTGTCGAGTTGTTTCTGGACTCGCATTCGCAGCCACCCGCCGAGATCGTGTTGGATCTGGATGCAACGGATGCGCCCCTACATGGGGAGCAGGAGGAGAGGTTCTTTCACGGCTACTACGACCAGTACTGCTATCTGCCGTTGTATATCTTCTGCGGACGGCAGCTGTTGTGCGCGAAGTTGCGAGCGGCGAACATTGATGGTTGCGCGGGGAGCATCGAGGAGCTCGAGCGCATCGCGGGGCAGATCCGGGCGCGCTGGCCGCAGGTACGGATCATCCTGCGGGCGGACTCGGGCTTCTGCCGCGAAGGGTTGATGAGCTGGTGCGAGGGGCAAGGAATCCACTATGTTTTTGGCCTCGCGCGCCATGCTCGCCTGCAGCGCTCGATCGGCGCGGAGCTCCAGGAGGCTCTGCGGCAGGGGAAGGAAATCGGCCACTCGGGGCGGCTTTTCAAGGAGCTGACCTACCGCACGCGCAAGACCTGGAGTCGCTCGCGCCGCGTGGTGGGGAAAGCTGAGGCGACGACGAAGGGCGAGAATCCGCGCTTCATCGTGACCTCGTTGAGCGTCGAGGAGTACGCCGGCAAGGCGCCGTACGAGGAGTTCTACTGCGCCAGAGGCGAGATGGAGAACAGGATAAAGGAGTGTCAGTTGGACATGTTCGCCGAGCGACTGTCGGCAGCATCCGCTTGAAGTTGCTGAAGATCGGCGCTTTGATCAGCGTCAGCGTGCGCCGTGTCAAGTTGGCTCTGAGCTCTGGCTTCCCATACAAGGACGAGTTCCGCTGCGCCTACACCGCCTTGCACGCCTTGAGCGCAGCGGCGCGCTGAAGCCGCACTCACGAAACAGAACTCCTCCACCCTCAATCGCCGGTCCGCGCTCGAGCAGTGCGGCGGATCGGCGCATCCGAAATCCCCCCTGTTGTGCGGTAATCGGCCATTTCGTCGCGCTCAGCAATCCCGCCGCCGCACCGCCGTTGCCGGCTCCTCGGCACTCACGGCGTTTGAGAGATCCGGGCTAGCGCGCTCGACTGCAACCGCAGCACGCTTCAACCGTCACGACACAGCGGCCGATCGGGGTCCCGCAACGGCGTCCGCAGGATGGCCGCGCGTCCCGTCGCGCAGTGCTGCAGGGTCTGCGCTGCGCAGACGAGCGCCGGGGTCGCGGCGCTCTAGGATATGGATCGGTCCGGGCGTGACGGCGGCGGGCCGTCATGCACCCGCGCTGCGGACTTCCTCGAGCCAGCGGCGGGTGAGTTCATCGAGCAGTTGCCCGCGCACCTGCGCGCGCTGCGGACCGGTGCGCTCGGCCGCCGTTGCGAGCTGATGATGCCGGCT
>JAJXWE010000111.1 GCA_021781775.1 Pseudomonadota bacterium
CAGGCGCCGGGCGGCGAGGCGAGCCTGCCACCGACCAACCTGCCGGCCGCGCTGTCGGATTTCATTGGTCGCGAGGCCGAGCTCGCCACGGTGCGCGAGTTGCTGCGTCACAATCGCTTGGTGGCCCTGGTGGGCACCGGCGGTATCGGCAAGACCCGGCTCGCGCTCGAGGCGGCGCGCGCGCTGCTCGCGGAGTTCACCGACGGGGTGTGGCTGGCCGAGCTCGCGCCGCTCACCGATCCGGAACTCGTCGCGAGCGCCATGCACGCGGCGCTCGGCCTGCAGAGCGGCGCGGGCCGCTGGACTGGCGAGCGGCTGGCAGCGGCCCTGCGCGAACGCAAGCTGCTGCTGGTGCTCGACAACTGCGAGCATCTGATCGGTGCTGCGGCCCGCGAAGCCGAGACGCTGCTCGCCGCCGCACCGCAGTTGCGCATCCTGGCCACCAGCCAGGAGCCGCTCGGCATCGAGGGGGAGTGCACGCTGCGGTTGCGCCCGCTGGAATTCCCGGCGGAGAACGTGACCGGTCTGGCCAGCGCGGAGCGCCATGACGCGGTGCGGCTGTTCGCGGCGCGTGCCCGCGCCGCCGATCCGCAGTTCGCGTTGAGCGAGCGCAATGCAGGCACGGTCTCCATGATCTGCCGGCGTCTCGATGGCATTCCGCTCGCCATTGAGCTCGCCGCCGCCCGCTCCGCGGCGCTCGGCATCGAGGGGCTGGCGCAGCGGCTCGATCTGCGCTTCCACGTGCTCACCGGCGGGCGCCGCACCGCGCTGCCGCGCCACCAGACGCTGCGCGCCACGCTCGACTGGAGCCACCGGCTGCTCGCCGAGCCGGACCGGATCGTGCTGCGCCGGCTGGCGGTGTTCGCCGGCAGCTTCACCCTCGAGGCCGCCGGGCAGGTCGTCGCCGATGCCGCGCTGCCCGAATGGGAAGTGGTCGGGCGCATCGCCGAACTGGTCGACAAGTCACTGGTGGCGGCCGATGCGGCCGGGCCGCAGCGACGCTACCGCCTGCTCGAGACCACGCATGCCTACGCCATGGAGAAGCTTGCCGACAGTGGCGAGTTCGGACCGCTGGCGCGGCTGCATGCGCGCTACTTCCATGACGCGCTCGACACCGCGCTCGCCGAGTGGGAGCACGCCCCGTCGGATGCGTGGCTGGAGAAATTCGGCCCGGAGATCGACAACGTGCGCGTCGCGCTCGACTGGGCGTTCGGCGCCGACGGCGATCAGGCGATCGGGGTGGAGCTGGCGGCCGCCTCGCACCTGCTGTGGTCGCTGCTGTCTCTGATGCCGGAGGGCCGGACGCGGCTCGAGCGGGCCACCGCGGTGCTCGGCCGCGAAACGCCGAAGGCGCTCGAGGCGCGCCTGTGGTACGGCTACGGCTTTCTCTCCGCCGGCGAGCCGCGCGGACGCGCGGTGCCGGCGCTGCGCCGCGCGGTGACGCTGCTGCGCGAGGCGGGCGAGCCGCTCGATCTCGGCCGCGCGCTCGCTTTCTACGGCCTGAACCTCGCGCGTACCGGAGCGCTCGCCGAGGGCCTCGCGGCCCTCGAGGAAGGCCGCGCGCTGCTGTCGGCGAGCGCCCAGCCCAAGAGCTATGCGCTGTGCCTGACCAACCTCGCGATTGCGCATACGGTGGCCGGCGAGTACGAGGCGGCGCGCCGCTGCCTGGATGAGGCACTCACGGTCGGCGCAGCGTCACACGCGGATTTCTGCGCTTGGCGTGCGCTCATCTACAAGGCCGAGGTGCAGTTCGCCGAGGGGCGCATCGAGGCGGCCATCGCCGGAGCACGTGAGGTGATCGCACTCGCCCGCGCGTCCCGGCGCACAGGGTTGCTCGGGCACGCGCTGTGCAATCTGGCCGGATACCTGATTGCACATGACGAGATCGAGCCGGCCAGTGCGGCGCTGCGCGAGGGGCTGCCGCTGGCGGAGGAGAGCGAGCTCGACACGGTGCTCATCGCCGGCGGCATGCAGCACCTGGCGACCATCGCTGCGCGGCAGAATCGCTTCGAGCGCGCCGCGCAGTTCATCGGTTACGCGCACGCGTTCTTTTCCGCGGAATTCGCCGGCCGCAGCCCGGTGAAGCTGATGATCGAGGCAGGCATCCTCGAGCAGCTGCGCGCGGTGCTGCCCGGTGATCGGCTGACCGCGTTGATGCAATCCGGTGCGCGCTGGAGCCAGGGCGAGGCCATCTCCGCAGCCCTGGAAAATTGATATTTGTCACGGTTGCCGGCCTCACGGCGGCGCGTTACCGGGGCGGCATCGCCGACAGCAAGTCCTGCGCGCAAGAATTAATAAAGATTAAGCGCAATTGAGCAGGGGCTAAGGATTTAGCACCAGCGAGAGACCATGCTCGCGCCGTTGAAAATATGGCTGGTGTCCGCCCCAAAATGACCCGCAACCTCTGGTCCAGATTCTGTCGACTGCTGCCGCTGCCGGCAACGGTGCTGCTGTCCGGCTGCCACGCCGCGCTGCTTGATCCGAAGGGGCCGATCGGCGCCGCCGAGCGCTCGATCATCCTCACCTCCACGGGCCTGATGCTGCTGATCGTCATCCCGGTGATCGTGCTGGTGCTGGTCGTAGCGTGGCGCTACCGCGCCTCGAACACCCAGGCCAAATATGAGCCGGAGTGGTCGCACTCGAACAAGATCGAGGCGGTGATGTGGTCCGTGCCGATCATCATCGTCGCCATCCTCGGGGTGATTGCCTGGCGCACCTCGCACCAGCTCGATCCGTTCCGCCCCATTGCCTCGACCGTCAAGCCGGTGCACATCGATGCCGTGGCGCTCGACTGGAAGTGGCTGTTCATCTATCCCGACCAGCACGTTGCCAGCGTCAACGAGGTGGCCCTGCCGGTTGGCGTGCCGGTGGTGTTCCACATCACTTCCGCGACGGTGATGAACTCGTTCTTCATCCCGCGCCTCGGCAGCCAGATCTACGCCATGGCGAACATGCAGACCGCCGACAACCTGGTGGCGAGCGCGCCCGGAACGTATCGGGGCATCTCGGCGAACTTCAGCGGCGACGGCTTCTCCGGCATGACGTTCAAGGCCGTGGCGATGTCTGCGGCCGACTACAAGCAATGGCTGGCGAATGCCGCCGCGTCGAAGCAGACGCTCGACGGGGCGGGCTACCTGGCGCTCGACAAGCCGAGCGAAAACGTCCCGGTTGCCTTCTATTCCCAGGTGATGCCAGGACTTTTCGAGCAGATCGTCCAGGGCAAATTTGCCCCGGGCGGCATGCGGGCGGACATGGCCATGAACCGCGCCAGGAGAGATTGATGTTCGGTAAGCTGACCCTCAGCGCCATTCCCTTCAATGTTCCCATCGTGATGGGCGCGGTCGCCTTCATGGCGCTTTGCGCGATCGCGGTGCTGGCGCTGATCACCTACCTCGGTAAGTGGAAGTGGCTGTGGACCGAGTGGCTCACCTCGGTCGATCACAAGAAGATCGGCGTCATGTATCTGATCCTGGCGACGATCATGCTGCTGCGCGGCTTCGCCGACGCGATCATGATGCGTTCGCAACAGGCGCTCGCCTATGGCAGCAACCTGGGGTACCTGCCCCCGGAGCACTTCGACCAGGTGTTCAGCGCGCACGGCACGATCATGATCTTCTTCATGGCCATGCCGTTCATCATCGGTCTGATGAACTGCATCCTGCCGCTGCAGATCGGCGCGCGCGATGTCGCTTTCCCGCTGCTGAACAACCTGAGCTTCTGGCTCACGGCCGCCGGAGCCGTGCTGGTCAACGTGTCGCTCGCGATCGGCAACTTCTCGCGCACCGGCTGGCTCGCCTATCCGCCGCTGTCGGAACTGCACTACAGTCCGGGCGTCGGAGTCGACTACTACATCTGGGCTCTACAGATCTCGGGCATCGGCACGACGCTCTCGGGGGTGAACTTCATCACCACCATCCTGAAGATGCGCGCCCCGGGCATGAAGCTGATGCGCATGCCGGTGTTCACCTGGGCCTCGCTCTGCGCCAACATCCTGATCGTCGCGGCCTTCCCGGTGCTCACCGTGACGCTGGGGCTGCTGACCATGGACCGCTACCTGGGGATGCACTTCTTCACGAACTCCCTCGGCGGCGATCCGATGATGTACCTGAACCTCATCTGGATCTGGGGCCATCCCGAGGTCTACATCCTGATGCTGCCGCTGTTCGGGGTGTATTCGGAGATCGTGCCGACGTTCTCCGGCAAGCCGCTGTTCGGCTACGCCTCCATGGTGTACGCGACCATGGCGATCGCGCTGCTGTCGATGGTGGTCTGGCTGCACCACTTCTTCACGATGGGCAGCGGGGCGAGCGTGAATGCGTTCTTCGGCATCACCACCATGATCATCGCGGTACCGACCGGTGTGAAGATCTTCAACTGGATCTTCACCATGTACCGCGGTCGGGTCCGCTTCGAGACGCCGATGCTCTGGACGATCGGCTTCCTGATCACCTTCACCATCGGCGGCATGAGCGGTGTGCTGCTGGCCGAGCCGCCTGCGGACTTCGTGCTGCACAACAGCCTGTTCCTGGTGGCGCACTTCCACAACGTCATCATCGGCGGTGTCGTGTTCGGGGTGTTCGCGGCGCTCGCCTACTGGTTTCCGAAGATCTTCGGTTTCCGCCTCAATGAGCGCATCGGCCGCTGGGCCTTCTGGTGCTGGTTCATCGGCTTCTACGTGGCGTTCATGCCGCTGTACGCACTCGGCCTGATGGGCGCGACGCGCCGCATGGACCATTACGACGTGGCCGCCTGGCACCCGTTGTTCATCGTTGCGGCCATCGGCTCGGGCATCATCTTCTGCGGCATCATCCTGCAGCTGGTGCAGCTGGTGGTGAGCATCCGCGACCGTGAGCTGACGCGCGATGTGACCGGCGATGTGTGGAACGGGCGCACGCTGGAGTGGTCGCTGCCGTCTCCGGTCCCGGCCTACAACTTCGCGCGCATCCCGGTCGTGCGCAGCCTCGATGCGTTCTGGGACATGAAGCAGCGCGGCGTCGATCTCAAGAGCGCGACGTTCGTTCCGATCCACATGCCGCGCAATTCGGGCACCGGCATCATCATGGCCGGCTGCGCGTTCGTGGTGGCTTTTGCGATGGTTTGGCACATCTGGTGGCTCGCGATCGCGGGTCTGGCCGGTGTGCTGGTGACCCTGATCCGCCATGCCTTCAACGACGACCGGGACTATCACCTCGGCGCCGATGAGGTCAGGCGGATCGAGGGCCTGCATGGACGTGTCCAAGCGAGGAGCATGTAACCCATGTCGAACGGTCCAGTACTGGTGCAGGGCGGCAGCCTCGCGCTGAAGCCCGGGTATGTCGATCACACGGCCGATGCGCTGCGCGGCATTCGTCAACGCGGCGATGCGGTCGACTTCGTCGTCGAGCATCACCACGACGCCGCCTCCACGATCCAGCTGGGATTCTGGATCTACCTGATGAGTGACTGCCTGCTGTTCGCGGGTCTGTTCGCCACCTACGCGGTGGTGCAGGGCCACACGGCCGGCGGCCCGGCGGGCAGCCAGCTGTTCGATCTGCCCTCGGTGCTGATCGAGACCATGTTCCTGCTGTTCAGCAGCTTCACCTGTGGCCTCGCGACGCTGGCGATGAACGCGAACCGGGCGCGTGCCACGGTCGGCTGGTTCGCGGTGACGTTCCTGCTCGGCCTGGGCTTCGTCTCGATGGAAGTGCGTGAATTTGCCCACATGGTGGCGATCGGTGCCGGACCGGCGCGCAGCTCGTTCCTTTCCGGGTTCTTCACGCTGGTGGCGACCCACGGACTGCACGTGACCTGCGGTTTGATCTTCATGGCCGTGATGATGGTGGCGGTGCTGCGCAAGGGGCTGACGGAGCAGAACCGTGCCCGGCTGAACTGCCTGAGCCTGTTTTGGCACTTCCTCGACATCATCTGGGTGGGCGTGTTCTCGCTGGTCTACCTGTTCGGAGTGATGCACTGATGAACGTCGCGAACGAAGCAGTCGCCGCACACGGTCCGCATGGCGGGCATGGGGCGCACGGCGCCGGTCACGGCGCGACGCAGAAGCAATACGTCATCGGCTTCC
Organism: Pseudomonadota bacterium; assembly: GCA_021781775.1. Taxonomy (GTDB): domain Bacteria; phylum Pseudomonadota; class Gammaproteobacteria; order Steroidobacterales; family Steroidobacteraceae; genus 13-2-20CM-66-19. Next base: position 6,059 of record JAJXWE010000111.1, read on the forward strand.
TGCTCGCCATCGCGTTGACGGCGGTACCGTTCGCGCTCGTGATGAGTCACGCGGTCGCGGGCACGCCGCTCGTGATCGCGGGCTTTGCCGTGGCCCAGATCGTGGTGCACGTGGTGTATTTCCTGCACGTCAACGGAA
>JAJXWE010000112.1 GCA_021781775.1 Pseudomonadota bacterium
AGTACATCACGCCCGACGGCTTCGGCATCACCCCGGCCTGCCGGCGCTATCTCGAGCCGCTCATCGCCGGGGAGGCCTACCCGGTCTACCGCGCGGGCCTGCCGGATTACGTGCGCATCAAGGGTGCGCCGGTGCGACGCAAGCTGAAGACGACATTCAAGATCTGACGGTTTACCCGTGCAGCGTCCGCGCGGCTGCCGCGAGCCGTGCGGACGTCTCGCAGTTCGCGGATACTTCGGAGTTCCTTTTCAGGGGGAGACAGACTGATGAGTGCCAATATGTGGCTGTGGGCGGCGATCGCCGCCGGTGTGCTCGCCGTGCTCTACGGCGTGATCTCGACGATGGCGATCCTGCGCCTGCCGGCCGGCAATGCCCGCATGCAGGAGATCGCCGCGGCCATCCAGGCCGGGGCAAAGGCCTATCTGAACCGCCAGTACAGTACGATCTTCGCCGTCGGGATCGTGGTGTTCGTCGTCCTGGGGTACTTCCTCAACTGGGCCACGGCCGGCGGTTTCGCCATCGGCGCGCTGCTCTCCGGAGCGGCGGGCTACATCGGCATGAGCATCTCGGTACGCGCTAACGTGCGCACCGCCGAGGCGGCCTCGCGCGGTCTCAACGCCGCCCTGTCGGTCGCGTTCCGCGGCGGATCGATCACCGGCATGCTGGTGGTCGGGCTCGGGCTGCTCGGCGTGGCCGGCTACTTCGCCGTCCTGCGTCATCTGATCGGGCAGGAGGCGGCGCTGCACGCGCTCGTCGGCCTCGCCTTCGGCGGCTCGCTCATCTCGATCTTCGCCCGGCTCGGCGGCGGCATCTTCACCAAAGGTGCCGATGTGGGCGCGGACCTGGTCGGCAAAGTGGAAGCCGGCATCCCGGAGGATGATCCGCGCAACCCCGCGGTCATCGCCGACAACGTCGGGGACAACGTCGGGGACTGCGCCGGCATGGCCGCGGACCTGTTCGAGACCTACGCGGTCACCGTGGTCGCCACTATGCTGCTCGGCGGGCTGCTGTTTACCAACCAGAGTGCCGGCGCCGGACTCAACGCGGCGGTCTATCCGCTCGCCCTCGGCGCGATGTCGATCATTTCCTCGATCATCGGCACGTTCTTCGTCTCCACGCGCGAGGGCGGCAAGATCATGAACGCCCTGTACAAGGGCGTGATCGTCGCCGGCCTCGTCTCGGCGGCCGGGTTCTACTTCATCACGCAGGCGCTGATGCCGGCCGAGGGCATGGCGCTGTTCGGCTGTGCGCTGATCGGTCTCGGACTCACGACCGCGTTGATCGTGATCACCGAGTACTACACCGCCACCGAGTACAGCCCGGTGCGCAAGGTGGCAGCCGCCTCGCAGACCGGACATGCGACCAACATCATCGCCGGTCTCGGCGTGTCGATGAAATCGACCGCCTTGCCGGTGATCGCGGTGTGTCTGGCAATCTGGGGCTCGTACCGGCTGGGTGAGGTGCACGGCGTCGGCCTGTACGGCATTGCCGTCGCGGCCACCGCCATGCTGTCCCTGACGGGCATGATCGTGGCGCTCGATGCCTACGGCCCGATCACCGACAACGCCGGTGGCATCGCCGAGATGGCCGGCCTGCCCAAGCAGGTGCGCGACATCACCGACCCGCTCGACGCCGTGGGCAACACTACCAAGGCCGTGACCAAGGGGTACGCGATCGGCTCGGCGGCGCTCGCCGCCCTGGTGCTGTTCGCCGATTACACGCACAACCTCGAGGCCGCGGGCAAGCTCGTCACCTTCTCACTGTCCGATCCGTCCGTGATCATCGGGCTGTTCATCGGTGGGCTCGTGCCGTATCTGTTCGGCGCGCTGGCCATGGAGGCAGTCGGACGCGCCGCCGGCTCGGTGGTGAACGAGGTACGGCGCCAGTTCCGCGAGATCAAGGGCATCATGGAGGGCACCAGCAAGCCCGATTATTCGCGCGCCGTCGACATGCTCACCCGCTCGGCGATCCGCGAGATGATCGTGCCCTCGCTGCTGCCGATTCTCGTGCCGGTGGTACTGGTGGTGGTGATGAACTACCTGTTTGGAGCCGGCGCCGGCATCAAGGCCCTCGGCGGCCTGCTGATCGGCACCATCGTCACGGGACTGTTCCTCGCGATATCGATGACCACCGGCGGCGGCGCCTGGGACAATGCCAAGAAGTACATCGAGGAAGGCAACTTCGGTGGCAAGGGCTCCGAGGCGCACAAGGCGGCGGTCACGGGCGATACGGTCGGCGATCCGTACAAGGACACAGCGGGCCCTGCGATCAACCCGCTCATCAAGATCATCAACATCGTCGCGCTGTTGATGATTCCGCTGCTCTGAGAATCCTCACCAATCTGATCTGCGGCCGCGGCACGCGGCCGCAGATCAGGCGCGACCAGCGCGCGTCTGAGTCAGCACGGCGCTGACCAAGCGATTGAGCCGTTCGCAGTACGCCGCGACCGGCGCGTCGGCTTCGGCCTGCTTGCCGATCAGCGCCTGGCGAATGTCCCCCAGGCGCCGCTCTATGCGATCGTCGACCGTCATCGAGCGACAGATCAGCGCGCTGACACAAGCGGAGATCTCCGCATCCAGCGTCCGCGCATCGCTGCCGGCAATCTCGACACCCGCGAGCTCGCTCGGACAGCCTGCGGCCAGATGTTCACACCAGAGACGGGCAAGCTGCATAGGCTTCTGGCGTCCCTGCCGCTCGTTTTAATAGGGAAATGGGCGCCCTTCATACCACGGTCGCAATCAACTTGCACCGGGCAATTCGCGGCCGGTTCCAGCACCTCATGTTGGCCCGCGCCAACACGCTGCCGCCGCGGACCGCACACCGCACCCTAAGCAATTGATGTTCAAGACACAATTCGCATGCCTCGTGCGTTGTATTTGCGACAAGTCCGAGGTGGCCCCTGCACGCGGTTCTCGCCGCTCGACGAATCGGTAACAGACTGTTACTGTTGACTGGAGCCGGCGCCAAAAGCGCCGCGGAGGTCAGCCCTTGCGATCAGATGAACAGTTTCCGGTGAGCAAGACCTCGGAGGAATGGCGGCAGACGCTCACCGCCGAACAGTACCGCGTGTTGCGCCGCCACGGGACCGAGCGCGCCGGAACCAGCGAGCTGAATTCCGAACAACGCACGGGCGTGTTCGTCTGCGCTGGCTGCAATCAGGAGCTGTTCTCGTCGGCGGCCAAGTTTGAAAGCGGCACGGGTTGGCCGAGCTTCTTCGCGCCATTACCGGCGGCGCTCGGCACGCGCGAGGACCGCGGCCTGCTCATGCGGCGCACCGAGGTGCACTGCGCGCGCTGCGGCGGGCACCTCGGCCACGTGTTCCCCGACGGGCCACAGCCCACCGGCCAGCGCTATTGTATCAACGGCGCTGCGCTGCGCTTCGAGCCACGTTAGAAACGCCCGCGCTCAGGCAGCAAGCGGCAGCGGCTTGGGGCGCGCGATGGCGTAGCCCTGCATGTAGTCGATCCCCATGCGTCGCGCCACCTCCAGCGCAGCGCTGTCCTCGACCTGCTCGGCGATCACCTTGAAGTTGAGCTTGCGCGCCAGGTCGATCATCGCGGTCACCATGGCCTGATTCACCGCGTCGCGCGCCAGGTTGCGCATGAACGAGCCGTCGATCTTCAGGTAGTCCATCGGCAAGGTCCGCAGGTTCGAGAACGAACCGAGGCCGGAACCGAAATCATCGAGTGCGAAGCGGCAGCCCATGCCGTGCAGCACGCCGACGAAACGTCGCGCATGTTCGATGCTGGCCACCACGGCCGATTCGCTGAGCTCGAAACACACCTGCGAGGGCGTGACGCCCGTGCTGTCCAGGCACTCGACCACGAACTCGAGGAAGTCTGGATCCGCGAGAGTCTGGCCGGAGATATTGATCGCGACGCAGCGGCGCGCCGGCACGGGGATCGCGCCGCGGCCGATCGCGGCAAGCGTTGTCTGCACGACCCAGCGATCGACCAGCCCCATCAGACGATAACGCTCGGCGGCGCGCACGAATTCCGACGGCGGGATCTGCTCGTCGTCCTCGCCGCCGAGCCGCACGAATACTTCCATCGCGGGTCCGCCGTTGTCATCGCCATAGGCCGGCACGATCGGCTGCTGGTACAGCTGGAAACTGTTCTCGCGCAGCGAGGTCTGCAGCTTCTGCAGCCAGTGGATCTCCCCGCTGTGGCGCGCGAGCGCCTCGTCGTGCGCCGAGTACACGGCCACGCGGCCGGAGCCGCGCTTCTTCGCGACATAACAGGCCGAATCCGCAGCAACCAGCAACTCCTCGGGCGCGCCGCTGCTGCGGGAGATCTCCACCAGTCCGACCGAGACGCCGAGATTGAAGATCTTGTCGCGCCATACGAAACGATGCTCGGCGACCGCGCGGCACACGTCATCGGCGATCTGACGCGCCTTATCGAGCGGACAGCCCATCAGCAGCAAGCCGAACTCGTCTCCGCCGAGCCGTGCAACCGTGTCGCTGTCGCGCACCGCGTCACGCAGCACCTTGGCGACCTCGCGCAGCACACCGTCGCCGGCGACGTGTCCGCTGGTGTCGTTCACCACCTTGAAGCGATCGAGATCCAGACAACACAACACGTGCTGGCTATCGCCGCGCTGCCCGCTCTCGACGGCCTCGTTCAGACGGCGCTCGAACTCGTGGCGGTTGACCAGCCCGGTGAGCGCGTCGTGGGTGGCCTGATAGGACATCTGCCGCGCGATGCCGCGCAGCTCGGACACGTCGTGCAGTAACACCAGCGCCCCGGACAGCTGCCCGCCGGAGCCGCGGATTGGCGAGGCCGACAGTTCGATCGAGCGCTCGCTGCCGTCGCTGCGGACCACGAGCAGCGCCCGGCGGCCGAGATTGACGGCGATACCGCTGCCGAGCGCCTGGCGCAGCGGCTCGGCGAGCAGGCGGCGCTCGCCCTCCTCGACCAGGTTCACCACATCCTCGAGCTTGCGCCCGAGCGCCGCCGCGGATGGCAGCGAAACCAGACGTTCCGCCGCGGCATTCAGGTAGGTGATTTCGCCGGCGCCATCGGTGGCCACGACTGCCTCGGAGAGCAGGTCGAGGGCGGCGAGCCGGCCAGCATCCAGCTCACCCGCGGCAGGCGCGGCACTCGCCTCCTCGGGCAGGACCTCCATGCCCGTCAAGAGCAACGCCGGTCCGTTGTACTCAATGGGTGCGACCGCCAGTTCCAGCCGCAGCGGGCCGTCGGGCCCCGGCAGGTCCACCTCGTAGCGGTCTGCGGCGGCCTCGCCCGCCAGGTGGCGGCGGATGTTCTCGGCGAGCAGATCGGCATAGTCCGGCGCCACCAGGTCGGCCAGACGACGCCCGAGCAGTTCCCGCGGGTCGGTCCCGAGCAGCCCGGCAAAGCGCGCGTTCGCGTACACGATGACGTCCCGATGCACCAGCACCGCCTGCTGCACCCGCGCCCCGAGCGTGATGAACTGGCGAAGCGACTCCGCGCTGCGCTCGTGCGGCACCGGGAGGCTCAGGCGCTGATTGAGTGCGCGGACCAGCACCTCGAGCGGCTGCCCCGCGTCGGCGAGTTTCCATGTTCCTGCGACGGGGCGCTCGGGCGGGAGGGATTGAATCTGGCTGGCGAGCGCCTCGAGTGCCTGCCGCTCATGACGCCGGGAGCGTTCCGCGCGCAGCCACAGCACTGCGGCCACCAGTAGCGCCACTACAAGAAACAGGGCCCACAGGATCGACATTCAGCTCAGCTTCCCTCGAGCGGCTGCGTCCAGGCTGCTGCGCGAATTATTCATTATATCCGTGATGGGGAACGCAAACGTCCGGAGCATAGCGCAGGGGGGGCGGCGATCCAGCGCTATTTCACCATATCTCGTCGCAAATCGGCTTGGCAGGAGCGACGAAAACCCGTAATTTGCGCCTGCCCCGGATCCGCCGGGGCACCCCGGGATGCGATTGGAGTCCGTGATGATGCCGGCCGATGCCCGCGAACAGATGATCGAGCAGCAAGTGCGCGCCTGGGACGTGCTCGATGCGCGCGTTCTCGATACTTTCCGCCAGGTGCCCCGCGAGGCCTTCACGCCACCGCAATATCGTTTCCTGGCATACGCCGACAGCGAAGTGCCGCTGTCGGGCGGACAGCACATGCTGCGTCCCAGCGTGGTCGGCCGGCTGCTGCAGGCGCTGAACGTGACCGAGCGCGACCGCGTGCTCGAGATCGGCGCCGGCTCGGGGTTC
>JAJXWE010000113.1 GCA_021781775.1 Pseudomonadota bacterium
TCCAGACTCACCTTCTCCCCCGGCATCCACAGGTGATGCGCAGTCGCGTACCGCCCCTCAACCGTGTCCACGTGGATGCGCGGCTTCATGATGCCGATCAGGTGCACCCCGAGGGCGGTGAGCTCCCGGTCCAGCATGCCGCTCGGACCGTCCGGGAATTTACGACGGTTCCAGCGGAACTCCCCGTAGTGGTTCTGACCCCAGGCCTTCCAATCGAAATCCAGCGAGAACGCATCGAGCGGGATATGCAGCGCACGGTAGCGACGCACGATGCGCAGCAGCTCGCCCTCGTCGATGCCCCACTGGCTGTTGATGAAGCCGAATGACCACTTTGGGAACAGCGGAGCGTGGCCGGTCAGATCGTCGACCGCAGCGAAGATCCGCCGGGGTGCGCCGAGGATGAGGTAATAATCGAGATCCGGACGCGTCTCACGCAGCACCTGGATTCGCCCGGGCGCGAGATTGAACAGCGTCTTCTGGCTATCCACGAGCACGGCGAAGCCTGCCGTGCTCCAGACGAGCGGCGCACCGGCATCGCCCTGTTCGCCCGCGGTGGCGAGCTGTCGGCCGGTGCGCATCACTCCCGTCTGTGCGGCCTGAAATGCATCGAAGCCGTGTATGCCATAGAGCGGGGCATCGGTTGGCGCGAAGCGAAGCGCGAGCGTGCGATCGGCCAGGGTACCGAGGCGAGTCTGAACGAGGATTGGGGCGCTGGAGTGCGGGCGAAAGACCCGCAGCGTATCCGTGCCGAGGTCAAATACCACACGCATCGAGTCGCTCTGTAGTTCCAGGCGACGACCCGCAGCATGCATGGAGACCGGACCTGCGGCAGTCCGGGGCGCCTTGGAAGACATCAGCAGGGCCGGAGCCGTACGCCGTCCGCCTGGCAGATAATGTACGCGCAGCACGTTGCTGCGGACCAATATCAAGCGTAACGATCCGCCGTTGATGGGGATCGACACTCCCTTGGACAGGGGCATGACCGTGGCGGCGGTTACCAGCCTGACCCCGCACGTCGATGCGGCAAGGATGCTCGCCGCCATCCAGACGGCCCGTCTCTTTCCCGATGTCATCGCCGCCCCCCGTGCCACTCTATGCTGGCATCGTAAGCCTATTGACTTTTGGTCCCGAGCGGCTGACATCAGCATGCGGGGCGCAAAGGCACCGTTCAGGCCGTTCACCCCAGGAACCCCCGATCGGCCATTGCGGTCCCGCATGACCGTAAGTCGGTGCGCCGCGCGCGTGCGGATCAAGCCGAGCGTCAGTGCCGCGATCGACCACGTCGCGTCTCGACATGCCCGGCTCGTGCCGGACGGGCAATGCTCTAGCCTGCCGCGCGCGGATGATGCGCCAAACGTTCCGGGCAGGATGCTTCGGTCGCCGGGGGTTTGGCAACGCTTCGCATACGTATTCATGAGGGGGCCTGGCTGGCATCGGTTAGAACATTCGATGTTGGCCGCACTTGCCGGGCGCAAGCGAGCACGTATCCGCAGCCTGACGTCTTTTCAGGAGAGCAACCGCAGCGTATGAAAACATGGGAACAGATCGATTCCGCCGCCGTGGAGGACGCTGTCGCTGGACCCGGGTGTAAGTATGGTTGAGACCGATCCGCTGCGGATACGGCGCGTCGTGATCGTGGGCGGGGGTTCCGCGGGCTGGATGAGCGCCGCCGCACTCGCTCACGCGACGCGCGGACAGATTCCCATCGAGTTGGTCGAATCCGAAGCCATCGGCACGGTTGGGGTAGGGGAAGCCACGATCCCGCCCATCCGCTATTTCAATGAACAGCTCGGGATCGAGGAGAACGACTTCCTGTCAGCGACCGGCGGTACGTTCAAGCTCGGCATCGAGTTCGTCGACTGGACGCGCCGAAGCCACCGCTACTTCCATCCGTTCGGTCGCTTCGGTGCCGATTTCGACACCTTGCCGCTCTATCAGTACTGGTTGCGCGAACGTGCCCGTGGGAGCGAGGTGCCGCTGCAGGACTACGCGATGGCGTGGGTCGCCGCACGCGCCGGACGCTTCGATCGCCCGCAGCGCGACCCACGGCTCGTCTTGTCGACCTTCGACTACGCCTATCACTTCGACGCCGCGCGCTATGCCGGCTATCTGCGTACCTACGCCGAACGGTTTGGCGCGCGCAGGACCGAGGGCCGCGTGGTCGACGTGCGGCTGCGCCCCGCGGACGGATTCATCGAATCGCTCGTTCTCGAGGACGGTCGGCAGATCGACGGCGACCTGTTCATCGACTGCTCGGGGTTTCGCGGCGTGCTCATCGAAGAAGCCCTGACAAGCGGGTACGAGGACTGGCGTCACTGGCTACCCTGCGACCGCGCGGTCACGGTCGCCAGCACCCCCGCAGAGAACCCGACACCCTACACGCGATCGACGGCTTGTACTGCCGGATGGCAGTGGCGCATCCCGCTGCAGCACCGTACCGGCAACGGTCACGTCTACTGCAGTCGCTATATCGGCGACGATGAGGCGGCCGCGACGCTGCTTGCGAATCTCGATGCCGCGCCGCTCGGCGAGCCACGCGTGATTCGCTTCCTCACCGGGGCGCGCCGCTCGTTCTGGACACGCAACTGCGTCGCGATCGGACTGGCGGCCGGGTTCCTCGAGCCACTGGAGTCGACCGCACTGCACCTGGTGCAGACTGCGGTGACGCGGCTGCTTGCACTCTTCCCGGACCGTCATTTCGATCCGCTGCTCGCGCGGGAGTACAACCGCATCACCCGCACTGAGTACGAGCGCATCCGCGACTTCATTATCCTGCACTATCACGCGATTCAGCGCGACGATGCGCCACTCTGGCGCCACACCCGCACCATGACGATCCCGGAGGAACTTCAGTACAAGATCGAGCACTTCCGCCTGCATGGCCGCCTCGTCGCGGAACCGCTCGAGCTCTTTCAGAACCACAACTGGCTTGCGGTGCTCGTGGGCCAGGAAGTCTGGCCCGAGCATTACCACCCGCTCCTTGATCTGCGCACCGACGTGGATGCGTCCGCCAGGCTCGCCGGCATCCGCAGCGCGCTCGAGCGCGCGGCCTCGGCCCTACCGACTCACCGTCAGTACATCGAACAGCGCTGTCGCGCGCGGCAGTAGCTGAAGGAGCGTTCGCGCGGCGGGTACGGTTTGGCGGACTTCAGCCCGGTCGCCGCCGCGAGCGCGTAGGCGTGCCGCTGCGTCCGGGTCTGCCCAGCCAGGGCAAGCAAGAGCGCGCGGGTCTGACGGCATTGGGAAGCTGGGCAATGACAACGTCTACAGAGGCAGATGAGCTCCCGTTGAGCTACGGAGCTCACGGTCGGAATTCTGCTGCGGCGCAATGCTCGGCAATGAAGCGTTCGTGGGAAGGCATCCGCTCCAGCGCGCCCTGGATCAGCTTGCGGATGCTGCCAAGGAAGTCCGCGAGATCTGTCGCGGACAGCTCGTCGGCGACCGGGTGATAGCGAGGCGGCACGATGCCTTGCCCCACCATCACCTGCAGCCAGGACTGCTCCGTAAACAATTCCTCATTCTCGCGGAAGATCTGGCCGGTGGCCTCGAACATCGCGAGTTTATGCGTGAGCGTATCGGGCATGGGGAGCGATGCGCAATGACGCCAGAACGGGGTGTCGCGCCGTTCGGTGACCCGGTAGTGCAGCACCAGGAAGTCGCGCACCTGGGTGTACTCCTCGCGCACCTTGCGGTTGTAGTCGTCGATCACGATGGGATTGAAGCCCCGATCCGGAAACAGCGACAGCAGTCGGCTGACGCCCGACTGCACGAGGTGAATCGCCGTCGACTCGAGCGGCTCGAGAAACCCCGCCGCCAGTCCGATGGCCACGCAGTTGCGCACCCACGGCCGCCGGCGCACCCCGGCGGCGAAGCGCAGCAGCCGCGGCTCGGCGAGCGCCTTGCCCTCGAGCGTGGCGAGCAGGATCGATGCCGCCTCGTCCTCGCTCGTGAACTCGCTCGCATACACGTGGCCGTTGCCGGTGCGGTGCTGCAGTGGGATACGCCACTGCCAGCCCGCGGGGCGGGCATTTGACTGCGTGTAGGGTCGCATCGGACGCGTCGACTCGCTCGGCACGGCGAGCGCCCGGTCGCACGGCAGCCAGGCACGCCAGTCCTCAAGCTCGCTTCCGAGCGCGCCGATCAGCAGCCCGCGGAACCCCGAGCAGTCGACGAACAAATCACCCTCGACCCGCTCGCCCCCCTCGAGCCGGACCGACTCGATGAAACCGTCCTCACCCCGCAGCACCACGTCCGTGATCCGCCCCTCGATGCGCTTCACCCCGCGCTGCTCGGCATAGCTGCGGAGCATCCGCCCGAACAGCGCCGCATCGAAATGAAACGCATATTTCGGTCCCGCCATCGGGCTGGTACCTACGCGCTCCAGGCGCATCATGCGGTGCGCCCGCGCCGCCGCGCTGTTGAGCGAGTAGGCGGCGAGCGGTGGTGCGTCCCCCACCTCGCGACTCCGCAGCCAGTAGTGCTGAAACGGCACCGGACCTGCCGGCAGTCCAATATCGCCGAAGGCATGCAGGTAGGAATGTCCGGGTCGCAGCCAGTCGTTAAACTCGATTCCGAGCTTGAACGTACCCTGAGTAGCCCGCAGCATCGCGTCCTCGTCGATTCCGAGGAAGCTGTTGACGTTGCGGATCTGCGGGATGGTCGCCTCGCCCACACCAACGACGCCGATTGCTTCGGACTCGACGAGTCGGATCTCGAGCCGCCGCGGCAGAGTGCGCGCGAGAACCGCGGCAGTCAGCCATCCGGCCGTGCCGCCGCCCACCACCACTACGCGCCGGATGTCCGTGCTCGTCAACGTCGCCGTCTGCGCCATGATGCCCGCCATCGTATCACCCCTGTTCGCGGCGCCCGCACCAGCGCCAAAGCGAAAGACCCCGCCGGCTCACGCCGGCGGGGTCGGGTAGCATCGCTGGAGTTCCGATCAGTCCAGATTGTAGGAGAAGCCGACCTGGAAGGTCCTGCCGTACTGATCCCAGCGGATGACCTGACGCGGGTCACCATTCTGGTAGGTCTCCTGCACCTCGTTATTGAGGTTGGTGCCTGAGCCGATCAGCGTCAGACCCTTGAGCCGACCGCTGTAGAACTCGTAGCTCACCTGGGCGTCAAGGTAGTGCTGACCCTTTATCATGTCTTCCTGACGGGTCTCGCTCAGACCAAATATGCGCCCGAGGAATCGCGTGCGCGAATCGAACCCGACTTCGGCCTCCAATCCGCCGAAGCCGTAGTACAGGCCGTAGTGCTCCACCCACTTCGACAGACCATCGATCGCCACCGGAGAGGTGTTGCCCGGATAGTAAATCGCGCTCTTGGTCAAGTTGGCACTAGCCTGAATGCCGAAGCCGTTAAGCCAGTGCGTGATGTCCCCGAGTGGGACGTTGGTCGCGAGCTGCGCGCCGTAGAGCTTGCCGGTACCCTGGTTCGCGGGCACCGTCGCCGTCCCGAGCGGAGTGCCGAGCAGGGCTTGTTGAGACGCGGTGAGATACGAATTCACGAACGGCGTGAAATTCTGCTCCGTTGCCGCCGCATCGTTGATGTAGTCCGAGAGACTCAGGTAGTACAGCGAGAACTGCACGTATCCCGTGCCGCCTCCCTGGCACATCGGTCCCTGGTTCTGCGTGCACTGATACCCCGAGGCGTGCCCGGTGAAGTAGCGCTCGAAGCTCAGGTTGTAGTTGGTCGCCATCGTCGGCAGGAGGGCCGGATTGCCGCCGGAACTGCTGAAGTACGACTGGTTGGGATTCGTGCTCGTCAAATATTGGGGGCTCGTGCTGATGTTGGCACCCGCGCTCATTTCGCTCATGCGCGGCCGCGCCATCGTGCGTGCGATGCCCAGACGCGCATCATAGTTGTCCGGGAGAGAGAACACGAGGTTCAGGCTCGGCAGCACGCGCGTGAAACTCGTGCCACCCACCAGCGGCAGCAGTGTGACCTTTGAGGATCCGCCGGCGGTTCCGCCCGGAGCGATGTAGGATCCCTCCGAACTCTGCGAGGTGTGGGCGATCTGCACGCCGAAGTTGCCCCGCAGCCCGATTTTGTCGGTGAGCGAAGTACGGATGTTGAATTGCAGGAACCCGTAGGTGTCGTTTTCCTTCACCGTCCACTGCGGCGGACCCAGGGGACCGGTGTTCGAACCGGTCGTCGGGAAGAACACGT
>JAJXWE010000114.1 GCA_021781775.1 Pseudomonadota bacterium
GCGTTCTCCCGCGTCTGCTTTCCGGTCAATGGATACTCCACCATGTGGGCGATACCGCCCACCGCCACCGCGACGGCCCGTGCGATCCGCTCGTGCGCGAGGTTGTCGCTGTTCTCGATCACGATGGTCGCGCCGCACGCCGCGGTCAGAATTGCCGGACACGCCGCGAGCCCGCGAATATTGAAGATCGCCATCTGCGACTCGGGAAAGGCCCGACCCATGCCATCGGCATCGACGACCGGCAAGCCGAGCTCCGCCGCGGCGACAAGCGGTGCGAGACCGTTGCCGCCACCGATCTCGATCGGCATCACTGCATCGATCTTGCGCCCCATCAGGCGCGCGAGCCGCTCGAGACCGGCCATCACCTCGCGCCCGTTCGGGAGCTTTTCCGCAGAGACTGTGGGAGCGCCGATCCAGCCGCAGGGAACCACGAGCGCGTTATCGGCAAGGGATTCCGGCGCAATAAGAGCAATCGGACCGTGCCTGGCAACCGCAGCCTCGCCGAGAAGACGCCCGTTGTACGGATCACCGCCGCCGCCTGACCCCAGGAATGCGGCGCCACGGGCGAGGTCGGCCAGACCCTGCGCTTCAATGGTCATTGGCGGCTCCCGCGCCGGCATCGCCGCGCCCAGGCGCTCTTGTGAGTTGGCGCCCAAGATCCCCGACCGCACGGATCCGCACCTGCGCCGTACGGCCTGGAAGGTAGCTAAGAAACACCTCCTCGACATCAACCACATAAACGGTGTCAGGATCCCCGCCAGCCGCCATGACACGGTCGCGCGCCTCGGCCCGCAGCCTCTCGAGCGTGACGGGCCGGGGAACGCTGTCGTAGTTGACGACTTGCTCCACTTGCCCGCCCACTTGCGCAATGGCTGCCCCGACGGCGTTTGCTACGTGCGCATGCGGGGCACGAATAACTTCCGCGACTCCGGTCAGCGAGTCGGGAATAAGGAAATTTCCACCTCCAACGGCGAGGATCCTGGCCGGTTCACGCGAGGTCTTCATACGGTCGATTCCTTCCTCCAACAACTGCCGGAACCGGGAGAGCAATCCCGACAACACGGCTGGGGAGAAATCCGGCGGCCGTCCTCCTCTACCGAACTGCGCGAGGCCGGCAGCCACGGCGACATCACTGGCCGTGAGCACCCTTCCCCCGAAGATCATGGCGTCTTCCGTGATCCGGTAGCCAACAGAGTCCGGACCAATACGCAGCGTATTCTCATCGAATCCCTCTGCTCGATATAGCGACGCGTCGAGGTGAATGCGGGTGCCGCCACCAAAGCCCAGCGCTAGCACATCGGGCATCCTGAAGTTGGTGCGGACGCCGCCGATGTCGACCGCGATCGAAGACTCGCGCGGGAAACCGTTAGTCAGCACACCGATGTCGGTCGTGGTACCGCCAACATCCATGACGATGGCATCCTTGCACCCCGTGAGAAATGCCGCTCCCCGCATGCTGTTGGTCGGCCCGGAGCCAATGGTGGTCACCGGATACGCGGCGGCCCGCGCAGCGGAAATAAGAGTACCGTCGTTCTGCGTGATGTAAAGCGGAGCGGCGATGCGGAGGCCGCGTAACGCGCTTTCGAACGAGGACACGATGCGCCCGGCGAGACTCGTGAGAGCGGCATTCAGGATCGATGCATTCTCCCGTTCGATGAGACCAATGCGGCCGATCGCATTCGACACGGTGATGATGGCGGCGGGATGCTCTTCCTTGATGATGGCGGCCGCGCGCGTTTCCATTGCCGAATTGAGCGGGGCGAACACCGACGTCACTGCCACCGCGGCTATGCCGCGGCGACGCACTTCCCGGGCGGCGGCGCGAACCCTACTCTCATCGAGGGCCGCAATCTCCCGGCCGTCGACCTCGTAGCCCCCGGGGAGCAGAAAGACCGAGTCGCCCACGCTCGCGCGGAGTTCCGCGGGCCATGCGGTCAACGGCGGCAGCGCCTCGCCCGAGGGGCTCGCGAGCCGCAATACCCCGACCCGATCCAATCCCCTGCGCTCGACGAGTGCGTTGGTGAAATGGGTCGTGCCGACCATGACAGCCGAGACCGCTTCGCGCTGAATCCCCCCTTTGGAGATCACGGCGTCGATGGCGTCCGCGACGCCGTGGCTGACATCGGGCGACGTTGGGTTCTTGGTCCAGGCGATGACCTCCTTCCCTTCCATCAGTACCGCATCCGTATTGGTACCTCCAACGTCCACCCCGATCCTCATCCCCCTTCCTCCAATGCGCAAACTACGATGCCCTACTCTCAGCCAGCGGTCCTGGCGCGGCAATGGCCAAAATGGGTGCAACGGATCGCAAAAACGGGTAATAATTTGGCGATCGAGATCTGGCCATTACCCTCCTCAACGCCTCACGGGGCGGGATTATTGATACTGGAGATATCCAGGCGATGACGGCGCCCACCGGCAATGAGTTGATCGAAACCAAAACCGCACCACCCCCCTGGATGGGAGATAAAATCCGGCGGGATGCACTGCTGGCGCGCGTCGATGCAGTCCTCTCGAGCCGTCTCACGCTGATCTACGCGCCCGCCGGGTATGGCAAAACGAGCCTTCTGTATCAGTGGCGGCAGCGCCACGAGAACAGTGCCTTCCTAGTCGCATGGTTGACGCTGGAAAAGGACGATGCCGATCCGAAGCGCTTCATGCACTACGTGTGGCTCGCTGTCACCGCGCAGGGAAGCGGCACGAAGCGACGCGATGACGCGATCACGCCACCTGACCTTCCCGCTCGGGCAATGCTCTCCGCCATCGTCAATCACCTCGCGCGGGTGAGGCGCCCCTTCGTCATCATGTTCGATGACGTGCATCGCGCCGATAGCGCAGCGGTCAACGATGCATTGAAATCGCTCATCCGGCTCGCCCCACGGAATTGTCATTTTGTGATCGCCTCCCGAGACTGCCCGAAGCTGGATCAGTCGATTCTCGCGGCCGAGGGCCATGTGCGCGAGATCAGGGTCGAGGATCTGCGTTTCTCGGAATCCGAGGCCGAGGCCCTGCTCACCCGCAACGGCACTCTCGCGCTCGACCGCGAAGACATCGGCCGCATCTACCGCCGGACCGAGGGCTGGCCAATTGCGCTGCGATTGACTTCACTGTCGTTGGAGCGCAGCACCGATCACAAGGAGTGGCTGATGGGCCTCTCCGGGTCGGATTCGGAGCTGACGCATTACCTCTCGGAGCAGGTCTTCATGGGCCTTTCCCTCGAGATGCAGGAGGTCGCACTGTGCACGGCGGTCGCGGAGAATCTGACCGCGGATCTCGTCAACGCACTCTGCAACCGCCATGATGGCGGCCTCGTCCTCGAGCGCCTGGTAGAGCAGAGCGTCTTCTTGACGCCCCTTGCGGAAGACCGCCGCATCTACCGGTATCATCAGCTCATCGCCGAATACCTTCGCGGACGCCTCGCGGCCGAGGACATGGGAAGGTACCGGGAGCTGCACGGCATCGCGGCGCGATGGTTTTCAAAATACGGCAACATCGCGCATTCAGTCAGTCATTCCATTCAGGCCGAGGACTACGAGCTACTCGCCACCATCGTCCAGGATGCGGGCGGTTGGCGGTTGATGCAGAGCGGGCTGCAAGAGGTCGCCGTGCGCGCCTTGGAAGCGCTGCCGGCCGCGACGGTGACGGCGAATCCCCACCTGATGCTCACCCGGATCTGCCGCGCAATCAAACGCGGTGAGCTGGGCGAGGCACGCGCCGACTATGAGCATCTCGTCGCCAAGACCGACCACACGGAGACTCCGAGCGACCTGCGAACGGAGATCGAGGTCGTGGGAGACCTGCTTGCCGAATACGAGAACGTCCCCATGACTCTTGAGGACCTGCTCGCCAAGGAGGCTCTACTGCGCACGTTGCGGCCCGGCGATCATCTCGTTCTCGGCAGCGCCTCCGAGTCGCTTGGCGCCAAATACTACGAGTCAGGTAGGCTCGAACGTGCGCTCGAGCCTACCCTGGTCGCGCGCGAGCACTATCAGGCGCGCGGCTTGATCTACAGCGACATCTTCACCCGGTTTCACGAGGCACGCATCCGGTTCGCTCAGGGCCGGCTGCACGAGGCCACGGATATCCTGGCCGCGGCCCGTACCACGATCGAGAACTGCTTCGGGGCGCACTCGGATCTCGCCGCGAACTGCTCCGCCTTTCAGGCCGAAATTCTGTACGAGAAGGATTGCTTGGAGGAATCGCTTGCACTGCTCGAGTGGTCGCTGCCGCACATGGAGCAATACGACGGATGGGTAGATGTCTACGCCGCGGCATACTCGACGGCTGCCCGCGCCGCCGCCACAACCGGCCAGCCCGAGTCCGCCCAGGAATTCCTCGCACGCGGACGGCGCTTGGCGCGGCGCCGTCGCCTGCGCCAGCTCGAACTCCTAGTGCAGCTCTGCGAGCTGCATCTCTTGCTCAATCAAGCCTCCACCGAATCCGGGGCGGAGGACCTAGCCAAGAGCATCGGGCTCGACGAACTAGCCGATGCCATGGCGACGGAGTCACCGGAGTTCCGCAGGGTTGCCGTCTCGGCTGCCCTATGCCGCGCGAAGCTTAACCTGCTGGCCGAGCGCTACGAGCTCGCGTTGAGCGAACTCACGCGGATCAAACTATGGGCGAGCCAGCATGGCGGCGGGCGACTGCTCCTCGACGTGCACATCCTGATGGCCTCGGGACTCCATCACTCCGGCATGGCCAAGCAGGCGCAATCGCGCTTCAACGAAGCGGTGAACGTTGCAATGGCCCAAGGCTTCGTCCGGCCTTTTCTCGATGCCCAGCGTTTCATCGAGACGCTCGTGCGCGAAGCGCTGCGCGACACGCGCCGTCCCGATAGGTACCGCGACCGGTTTTTGAAAGAGCTGGTGCGAAAGTTCACGAACCCATCGCACTCGCAGGGCGTCGCAGGAGGGCTCAGCACCGCGGAGCTTGCAGTGCTTGGATTCCTTTGCAGCGGCTACAGCAACAAGGAAATCGCTCGGCTCATCGGGATGTCCTCGGACACTGTAAAATATCGCCTGAAGTCCGTCTTCCGCAAACTCGGTGTCGCCAAACGCCGTGAGGCCGTCAATGTTGCGCGCGAACGAAGCCTTCTTTCCGAGCATGGCATCAAGGTCGAGGAAGAAGTCGGTTGAGCGACGCGGCTCGTATCCACCGCCGGCGCAGCGAAGAGCCTCCCGGCGGTCGCGCTACGTGATCAAGTCATCGCCACCTTCACCCGAGCCGGACGGAAGGGAGTCTGGCGTATGCGTACGTTAATCGCATCGTAGACCGCGTTGCTAATGACCGCCGCGATCCGACATATCGTCGAAGGGCGTTGAGCGGGTGTAGAGTACGGAAGGCAGCTTACCGAACTGCTCGACGATGAGGCTGGGCGTGAAATCAGCAAGCTTGTGGCTGCCAAGTCTAGCCCCGCCACCATCGCAGGGCCGCCTTATGCATCCCCGCTCCGCCGCGCTTCGTGGGAAGTCCCGTCCGCGGTACCGCTCGATTGCCTCGCCAAAGCTGCGACGTCGCGCCTCGACGCTTCGCACGTGGCGTGCTCTCAATCATCTACGCTTCTATGGTTTTCACCCAGCATTCGGCGAAGCGCCGCGTAGGACATAGAGGCTGCGCTAGCGGGAAGCCGGTCATGCGAACCTAAACGTGGAACTTACCTGCCCGCTATCGGATAGGCGGCATTTGCACCGATCCCCCCAAGACTCACCTACTCTCGCGAGACTACGCTTGGGCGCGGAACTGTGTCAGGAATGTGCCAACGGGTTCGACGCAAATTTGCTTATCAGACTAAGCGCTCTATTTTATTAATATTTAGTGGTGGGCCGTGTAGGGATCGAACCTACGACCAATTGATTAAGAGTTTCAGCATGTTCATCGCGAACGAACCCGAGCGCCGATGGTCGCGCGCCCCTCGAGCACCGACGACGGCCCGCTACTCGGCGATCTTCGAAAAACCGTCGCGGGCACCGGCCGGGCGCGACCCTTCCCGGATGCAGGCTTCAGTAGAATGATATTCGCGCAGTAGGCAGCGCATTGGATCCCGGAAAATAAACCATGCCGGAGACCATTCGAGAGCACCTCAAGCGGCGCGTTCGGCGCACGACGATCGTTGCGTTCACCGCATGGGCGGTAGCA
>JAJXWE010000115.1 GCA_021781775.1 Pseudomonadota bacterium
CAGCAGGTCATGTTTGCTCATAAAAATCAGCGACTTATGCAAAATCCGGGCGCGGCCGGATTGGACAAGGAATATGAAATGCTGTTAGATGCGCTCGGTTTTGAACCCGTGACCCACGACACCCTCGCGGTCCGATCAGGCCTGTTCGGCGAGGCGATGCCCTCGATGTTGCCGATGCCCGGGGTGCCGGAGCGTGTCACGCCATACCCCGGCGGCCGGCATGGCCGAATCGATCTTCACTGACTGCTTGATTCAATGACAACCGGCTGCGTTCTCGACGTACTGATCTACGTTTACGACCATTACATGATGTCGGACCCGGCCGAGGTCCCGGCCCGCGGCCAGATTTTCTCGGCTCTGGCGCGCAAGGGGTTCACGCTCGGGGAGGTCGCCGAGGCGATGGAGTGGCTCTCGGTGCTGGCCGCCAGATCCGAAGGCCCCGCGGCAGCCACGCCGGCCGCACGCGAGCGGGCCGTGCGGGTGTTCGCCGACGGGGAGCTGTGGCGGCTCTCGGACGAGTGCCGCGGCTTCCTCACCCGGCTGGATCGCGACGGGGTACTCACCCCCGAGCAGCGCGAGCTGGTCATCGAGCGCACGCTGGCGCTCGATGTAGTGGAGCCGACGCTCGAGCAGCTCAAGTGGGTGGTGCTCCTGGCGCTGTCCGTGCAGCCCGGGGAAGACGCCGCACTGGCGCGCTTCGAGGCGTTGATGGCGAGTGAACGGCAGCTCGTGCGGCACTGATCGGACGCGAAATCACATGGCAGAAAATCTGGTCGTCGTCGAGTCGCCCGCCAAGGCAAAGACCATCAAGAAATACCTGGGCAAGGATTTCGAGGTACTGGCCTCCTACGGGCATGTCCGCGATCTGGTGCCCAAGGAGGGTGCGGTCGATCCCGATCACGGCTACACCATGCGCTATCAGGTGCTGGAGAAGAACGAGCGTCATGTCGAGAGCATCGCCCGCGGGCTGAAGAAGTCCAAGGCGCTGTATCTGGCGACCGACCCGGACCGCGAGGGCGAGGCGATCGCCTGGCACTTGAAGGAGATCCTGCGCGAGCGCGGCGAGCTCGACGGCAAGACCGTGCACCGCGTCGTGTTTTACGAGATCACGCGCAATGCGATCCGCGAGGCGGTGGAACGGCCGCGCGAGCTGTCACTCGACCTGGTCAACGCCCAGCAGGCGCGTCGCGCGCTCGATTACCTGGTCGGCTTCAATCTCTCGCCACTGCTCTGGAAGAAGGTGCGCCGGGGCCTCTCGGCCGGCCGGGTACAAAGCCCGGCGCTGCGCATGATCTGCGAGCGCGAGGCTGAGATCGAGGCCTTCGTCGCGCGCGAGTACTGGACGCTCGATGGCGAAGGAGCCAGCACGAGCGCGAGCGCCCGCGCGCCCTTTCCTTTGAAGCTCCTCGAATATCGCGGCCGCAAGGTCGAGCAGTTCTCGTTCACCGACGAAACAACGGCGCGCGCGGTACAGAGCACCCTGCAGCAGGCCTGTGGGGCACACGGCGACAGCGCGCACTTCGCGACGCCGGGACAGCTGCGGGTGCTCGCGGTGGACCGCAAGCAGCGACGGCGCAGCCCCGCCCCGCCGTTCACGACCTCGACGCTGCAGCAGGAAGCGGCGCGCAAGCTCGGCTTCAATGCCCGCCGCACCATGCGTCTGGCGCAGCAGCTCTACGAAGGCCTCGACCTCGGCGACGGCAACGTGGGACTCATCACCTACATGCGTACCGACTCGGTGTCGCTGGCGCAGGAGGCGGTGCAGGAGATTCGCGCCGTGGCCTCGCGGCTGTACGGCAAGGAGGAGGTCGCCGAGGAGCCGCGCGTCTTCAAGACCAAGTCGAAGAACGCCCAGGAGGCGCACGAGGCAATCCGGCCGACCTCCGCGGCGATCACGCCGGCGGACGTCGAGGGCCGGATCGACCATGATCTGTACCGGTTGTACGCGCTCATCTGGAAGCGAGCGGTTGCCTCGCAGATGGCCGTGGCGGTCTTCGACACCGTGGCGGCCGACATGCTCGCCGGACCGGACGGACCGGAGCGTCACGTGCTGCGGGCCACTGGCTCGACGCTGATCAAACCGGGCTACATCTCCGTCTACCAGGAAGGCACCGACGACGCCAAGGCCGACGAGGAGGATCACGCGCTGCCGCCGCTGCACGAGGGCGATCGGGTGGACCTGGTGGCGTTGAACGCCGCGCAGCACTTCACCGAGCCGCCCCCGCGCTACAGCGAGGCGTCGCTCGTCAAGGCCCTCGAGGAGCACGGCATCGGCCGGCCCTCGACGTATGCGGCCATCATCTCGACGCTGCAGGACCGCGAGTACGTCGAGATGGACAACCGGCGATTCATCCCGACCGACATCGGCAAGATCGTCAACCGTTTCCTCACCGACCACTTCCACCGCTACGTCGAGTATGGCTTCACGGCGGCCATGGAGGACGAGCTCGATGCAGTCTCGCGCGGCGAGGAGACCTGGACCGCGCCGCTTGAGAAATTCTGGAAGCCGTTCATTCACCAGGTGGAGCAGACCGAGAAGAACGTCACGCGCGAGCAGGTCGCGCAGGCGCGCGAGCTCGGCACCGACCCGGGGAGCGGCAAACCGGTGAGCGTGCGCATGGGCCGCTTCGGACCGTTCGTGCAGATCGGAACAAAGGATGACGCCGAGAAGCCGCGGTTTGCCGGTTTGCGCCCGGGGCAGAAGATGGATGCGATCAACCTCGAGCAGGCCATGGAGCTGTTCAAGCTGCCGCGCACGCTCGGGACGACGGCCGAGGGCGAGACCGTGGTCGCGAACGTCGGGCGCTTCGGCCCCTATGTGAAGTACGGCAGCAAGTACGTCTCGCTGAAGGAGGACGACCCGTACACCGTGACCCTGGAGCGGGCACTCGAGGTGATCCGCCTGAAACAGGAGGCGGATGCCAACCGCATCATCCACGACTTCGGCACCGACAACATTCAGGTGCTCAACGGTCGCTACGGGCCGTATGTCACCGACGGCAGCAAGAACGCCAAGATCCCCAAGGACCGCGAGCCGAAGTCGCTCAGCCTGGACGAATGTCGTACGCTGCTCGCTAACGCACCCGCACGCGGCCGCGGCCGCTTCGGGCGTGGCGCTGCCAAGCGCGGCGCAGGGGCTCGCCGCAGCGCGCCCGCCGCGGCACCAACCCCGCCTGAGCCCGCAGCTGCGCCAGCGCGCAAGGCGCCGGCGGCTCGCGTCCGCGCCACGGCGCCGGCTGCCGCGGCAAAGACCCGCGCACGCGCGCCGGGCAAGAGCGCCAAGAGCGCCGCAAAGCCCGCACGCCGGACCCGCTCGACCCAGTGACCCGAGTACCGGCACACCTGACGGGCAGCTCTTGAGCGCATTCGATCTCATCGTCATCGGCGGCGGCAGCGGCGGCCTCGCCGCGGCACAGCGCGCCGCCGAATACGGCGCGAAGGTGGCGCTCCTGGAGTCGCACCGCCTCGGCGGCACGTGCGTGAACGTCGGGTGCGTGCCCAAAAAGGTCATGTGGTACGCGGCCGACCTGGCCGAAGGCCTGCGCGAGGCAGGCGGCTACGGCTTCGCGCTGACCTCGGACGCGCACGACTGGCGACTGCTCAAGGACAAGCGCGACGCCTACATCGAGCGGCTCAACGGCATCTATGCGGCCAATCTGGCCACGCGCGGCGTGACGCTCATCCGTGCGCGCGCCGCGTTTGCGGACCGCAGCACGGTGATCGCCGGCGCCGAGCGCCTCAGCGCCCCGCACATCATCATCGCCACGGGCGGACGCGCCGTGCTGCCCGGCATTCCCGGTGCCGCACAGGGCATCACGTCGGACGGGTTCTTCGAGCTCTCGGTCCGGCCGCGGCGGGTTGCGGTGATCGGCAGCGGCTACATCGCGGTCGAGCTGGCGGGTATCTTCGCGTCGCTCGGTTCGAGCGTCGCGCTGGTGCTGCGCACCGGGTCCGCGCTGAAGCAATTCGACGCCATGCTCGGGGATTCGATGCTGAAGATCCTCGCCGAGGCGGGTGTTGCGATTCACCAGCAGGCCGTGCCGGCCGCCCTCGAGGGCGAGCCGCACGAGCTGACGCTCCTGACGCGTGACGGACGGCGGTTCGGACCGTTCGACTGTGTCCTGTGGGCGGTCGGCCGCGCCAGCGCGGTCGCGGACCTGAATCTGCCGGCCGCCGGCGTCGCCTGTGACGCGGAGGGCTTCATCCAGACTGACCGGTACCAGGTCACCAGCGCGGCGGGCATTTACGCCATCGGCGATGTGACCGGGCGGGCCCAGCTCACGCCGGTGGCGATCGCCGCCGGGCGCCGTCTGAGCGATCGGCTGTTCGGCGGCCAGCCCGACCGATATCTCGATTATCACAACATCCCGACCGTGGTGTTCGGCCATCCGCCGATCGGCACGGTGGGATTGACCGAGCAGGCGGCCCGCGAGAACTACGGCGACAGCAACGTCGCGGTATTCAAATCGAGTTTCGTGCCCATGTACCACGCCATGACCGACCACAAGCCGCGCTGCGACATGAAGCTCGTGACGGTCGGGCCCGAACGGCGCGTGGTGGGCGTGCACGTCATCGGTCCGGGAGCGGACGAGATGATGCAGGGCTTCGCGGTGGCCGTGCGCATGGGCGCGACCAAGGCCGATTTCGACGACACGGTGGCCATTCACCCCACCAGCGCCGAGGAGTTGGTCACGATGCGTTGAACGGGCCGGAGCCCGCTTGAAGCAGTTGCGCCGGCACGCCGCTCGGGCAGAATGGCCCGCATGGACAACCCACTGCTCACTCAGGATCCGCTGCCCCCTTTCCCGCGCATCGGCGCTGCCGACGTCGAGCCTGGCGTGCGGGCGCTGCTGACCGAGGCGCGCGCCGAAATCGACGGCATCGCTGCCAGCGGGCAGCCGTCATTCACCACGGTGGTCGAGCCGCTCGAGGATCTACTCCATCGGGTTGCGCGCGTATGGTCACCGGTGAGCCACCTCAACGCCGTGCTCAATTCCGAGCCGCTGCGCACCGCCTACAACGCCTGTTTGCCGCTGCTGTCGGCCTATCAGACCGACCTTGCGCAGAACGAGTCGCTATATCAGGCGTACCGCAGCATCGAGGCGCGCGAAGGCGCGAGCCTCGATCCGGTGCGCCACCGCGTCATCGCGCACGCGCTGCAGGAGTTCACCCTGGCCGGGGTCGGGCTGGCGCGCGCGAGCAAGGAGCAATTCAAGCAGGTGATGCTCGAGCTCACCCAGCTGCAGGCCAAATTCGAGGAGAACGTGCTCGACGCCACCAACGCGTGGAGTCACCACGTCACCGATCAGGCGCAGCTGCGCGGCCTGAACGACGTCGTGGTCGAGCAGGCCCGGCGCCGCGCACATGAGAAGGGGTTGGAGGGCTGGCTGCTGACGCTGGACCAGCCAACCTATATCGCGGTGGTGACCGACGCCGAAGCCCGGGAGCTGCGCGGCGAGTTCTATCGCGCCTGGAGCACGCGCGCCTCCGATCAGGGGCCGCAGGCCGGCCGCTGGGACAATGCGCCGATCATCGAGCAGATCCTCGCCAAACGGCACGAAGCGGCACGCATCCTCGGCTTCGAGAATTTCGCCGATTACGCCCTCGCCAAGCGAATGGCGCGCACCCGGGGCGAAGTCATGGGGTTCCTCGAGGAGCTCGCGCGCGCGGGCCGGCCCGCCGCCGAGCTTGAATTCGCCGAACTGGAAGCGTTCGCGGGGCATCGGCTCGAGGCCTGGGATCTGGCCTTCTACGCCGAGCGACTGCAGAAGCAGCGCTACGCGGTGTCCCAGGAGGAGCTGCGGCCGTACTTCCCGCTGCCGCGCGTGCTGGCCGGCCTGTTCGAGGTCGCCGAGCGGCTGTTCGGGGTGCGCATCGAGGAGCGCTCCGGAGCCCCGGTGTGGCACCCGGATGTGCGCTATTTCGAGATCCACGCCGGCGGCCGACCGGTCGGCAGCTTTTACCTGGACGCCTATGCGCGCCCGCACAAGCGCAGCGGGGCATGGATGGACGAGTGCGTCGGACGCAAGCACCTGGCGAGCGGGGATGCACTGCCGGTGGCCTACTTGGTATTGAACGTCCTGCCGCCCGGGCAGGATCGCCCGGCGCTGTTGACG
>JAJXWE010000116.1 GCA_021781775.1 Pseudomonadota bacterium
TCGCCTCGCGGCGCTGCTTGATCATCTTCTCGAGGACGCCGAGGATCTGGCCGTCATCGAGCATCACCCGCTCGTCGACCTCGCGCTGCTTGATGGCAGCAAGCGCCATGCGGATAGTCGCGAGACGCTCCTTCTCGCCGGAGCGCATCGCGCTCTTCATGTCCTCGGTGATGCGTTCCTTGAGCGTCATGCACAGCGGATTCAGCGTGCGGGCCGCATGCCCTCACGGGAGACGCGCTTCATGTGCCGCTTGATGGCGGCCGCCTTCTTGCGTTTCCGCTCCTGGGTCGGCTTCTCGTAGAATTCGCGCCGACGCAGCTCGGTGAGGATGCCGGCCTTTTCACAGGCACGCTTGAAGCGCCGCAAGGCGGCATCGAAATACTCGTTCTCGCGGATACGGACGCTCGGCATCGAAACCTCTGACGAAAGTAGGGGCGGCGTTCCCGGACGCGCCGTCGCCCCCGGGGGCACGTCGCGGCGGACTCGAGGAGCCCGGTTCAAATGGGCCGGCAATTCTAGTAGAGGCTTGAGGTAAAGGCAAAACATGCGTGTGCTGGCGATCGAGTCCTCCTGCGACGAGAGTGCCGCGGCGGTCCTGGACGGGACCCGCGGCCTCCTGGCGCACGAGCTGTACAGCCAGGTCGCGCTGCACCGGGTCTACGGCGGGGTGGTGCCGGAACTGGCCTCCCGGGACCACGTCCGCAAGCTCCTGCCCCTGGTTCGCCGGGCGCTTGCAGCGGCCGGCAGCGGCCCCGGGGACCTCTCGGGGGTGGCGTATACGGCCGGACCGGGGCTGATCGGAGCGACCCTCACCGGGGCGGCGCTGGCGCGCAGTCTGGCCTATGCCTGGGGGCTCCCGGCGGTCGGCGTTCACCACTTGGAGGGCCATTTGCTCGCTCCGTTGCTCGAACCCGACCCCCCGCCGTTCCCGCACGTGGCCCTGCTGGTCTCGGGCGGCCATACGCAGCTGATCGAGGTGCACGGCATCGGGCAGTACCGCATCCTGGGGGATACCCGCGACGATGCGGCCGGAGAGGCCTTCGACAAGACCGCGAAGCTCCTCGGCCTGCCCTACCCCGGTGGACCGGAGCTTGCTCGCATTGCGGCGGACGGGACCGAGGGGGTGTTCCACTTTCCGCGCCCCATGCTCGATCGCCCAGGGCTCGAGTTCAGTTTTTCCGGCCTGAAGACCGCCGTGCTGCATGCTCTGCGCGGACGTGAGCTCGACGAGCGCCTGCGAGCGGACGTCGCCTGCGCGGTGCAGGCGGCGATCGTCGAGACGCTCACCGTCAAGGCCGCGCGCGCCCTGGAGCAGACGGGATTCAACGCGCTGGTGGTTTCCGGGGGCGTCAGCGCCAATCTGACG
Organism: Pseudomonadota bacterium; assembly: GCA_021781775.1. GTDB lineage: Bacteria > Pseudomonadota > Gammaproteobacteria > Steroidobacterales > Steroidobacteraceae > 13-2-20CM-66-19. The sequence goes on from JAJXWE010000116.1 coordinate 1,367, forward strand.
CTGCGAGCGCAGATCGCGAGCGCCGCCGCCCGGCACGGCGCGCGCGTGTACTATCCGCGCATCGAATTCTGCACCGACAACGCTGCGATGATCGCGATGGCCGGGCTGCACCGGCTGCGGGCCGGGGAGCGGCAGGGACTCGGCATCGCGGCGCGCGCGCAATGGCCGGTTGAGTCGCTCGCGCCGCTCGGCGCGGCCGGTGCGCGGCACGTGAACGGATGGGATGGGGACTGAGCAAGCATGAGCCACACGGGGCTTTCGGGCGATCGCATCTTTCTGCGCGGACTCACCGCCGAGTGCATCATCGGTTTCATCGACTGGGAGCGGCGCGTCAAGCAGACCGTCGTGGTGGACCTGGAGCTGCCCGTCGACTGCGCGCGGGCGGCAAGCACCGACGAGGTGACCGAGACGGTCGACTACAAGCGCGTCGCCAAGCGTGTGCTCGCCTACATCGAGGCCTCCGAATTCAAACTCGTCGAGACCCTCGCGCAACGCCTCGCGGAGCTGCTGCTCGCGGAGTTCGCGCTGGATTGGGTGCGGTTGTCGCTGAGCAAGCCCGGGGCCATCCGCAGCTCGCGCGACGTCGGAGTGACGATCGAACGCCGCCGCGCCGATTCCGCCGCACCGCGCTGAGGCGAGCCGATGCCCGAGGTGTACATTGCCGCCGGCAGCAACGTCGAGCCCGAGAAGCACCTGGCGCTCGCGGCGCGCGAGCTGTCCCGGGCCTTCCCCGGCACGCGCTTCTCACCCTGGTATCGCAATCGCGCGGTCGGATTCGAGGGCGAGGATTTCATCAATTTCGTGGCGGGATTCACTACTGATGTGCTGCTCGAGCAGGTGATCGAACGCCTGCAGGCCATCGAGGGGCTGTGCGGGCGCGCGCGCGCCGCGCCGCGCTGGGCCCCGCGCAGCATGGACCTGGACATGCTCCTCTACGGGCAGAGCGTGCTGCAGACCGCAACGCTGCGCCTGCCACGGCCGGACCTGCTCAAGCGCGCTTACATGCTCGGGCCGCTCGCCGATCTCGACCCTGGCCTGCGCCATCCCACCGAAGGGGTGACGATCGGGGAGCTGTGGCGGCGATTCGATCAGGCCGCCCATCCGCTCACCAGGGTGGCGCCGCCCCCGCCGGCCCCGTGAACGTCCTACCAGCCGATGCTGCGCCCGCCGTCGACCGCGAGGATTTGCCCGGTCACGAATGGCGCGTCACAGGCGAAAAACAATGCGGCGCGAGCGATGTCCTCGGGCCGCCCGCCGCGCTTCAGCGCGGTCCGGTCGATGATGCGCTGGCGCAGTGCCTCGTCGACGCCGCTCTCGGGCCAGAGCACTGGACCGGGCGCGATGGCGTTGACGCGCACCCGTGGCCCGAGTTCGCGCGCCAGCGACTTGGTGAGCATGATCAGCCCGGCCTTGGCCGCGCTGTAGACGGGGTGGCGGCGCAGCGGCCGCATGCCGTGGATGTCCACGAGATTGAGGATCAGCCCGCCGCTCTCGCGCAGCGCCTCGCTGGTGGCCTGCGCCAGGAACAGCGGCGCCTTGAGGTTGGTGCCGATCAGATCAAGCCAGGCCCGCTCGTCGATCTGCCCGATCGGTGTCGGATAGAACGTGGAGGCATTGTTCACCAGGATGTCGAGTCGACCGAAGGCTGCCACCGCCGAGGCCGCCAGCTGCTCGAGCGCCTGCGTCTGCAGCAGGTCGCCGGCCGCCAGCACCACCGAGCCGGGGCGTCGGCCGTTGAGTTCCTGCGCCAGCAGCTCGGCCGCCTCGGCCGAGCTGCGGTAATGCAGCACGATGCGGGCGCCGGCGGCATGCAGCGCGCGCGAGACGACCGCGCCCAGGCGGCGGGCGCCGCCGGTCACGAGGGCGGCCTTGCCGCTCAGCGGGGCGGACACGGGGGCATCGTCGCTCGGTGGTGTCATGGCGGTGCGCTAGGTCGATGATGGGCTCAGGGGACATTATGACGCCGCTGCTGTCCGCGGAAGAAGCGGCGCATTCGCGCGCGCTGATGGAACGGATCGCCGCCGAGGTGCATGCCGCGGGCGGCTGGCTGTCATTCGAGCGGTTCATGGCGCTCGCGCTGTACGCGCCGGGGCTGGGCTACTACAGCGCCGGCAGCGTCAAGCTGGGCGCGGGTGGGGATTTCGTTACCGCACCGGAGGTGTCCGGCCTGTTCAGCCGGTGCATCGCCGCGCAATGCGCCGAGCTCCTCGCGCCGGGCGGCGAGATCCTAGAACTCGGCGCGGGCACGGGTCGCATGGCCGAGGTGGTGTTGAGAGAGCTCGCTGCGCGCGGGCAGCTGCCCGCGCGCTACGCCATCCTCGAAGTGAGCGCCGATCTGGCCGATCGGCAGCGCCGGCGGATCGCGACGCTGCCGGCGGCGCTGGCCGAGCGCGTCGTATGGCTCGAGCGATTGCCCGAGCACCCGTTCGACGGAGTGATCCTCGCCAACGAGGTGCTGGACGCGCTGCCCTGCCGCCGCTTCGCGATCGAGCGCGCCGAGATCCTCGAGCTCGGCGTGGCGATCGAGGACGCTCGCCTGATCGAGCAGTCCGCGCCTGCCGATGCGGCGCTGACGGCGGAGTGGACGCGTCTCAGCGCACAGCTGCCCGCGCCGCTTGCCGACGGCTACCTGTCCGAGATTTGTCTGCGCGTGGCCCCGTGGCTCGCCGGCATCGCGGAGTGTCTCGCCCGCGGCGCGGTGCTGCTGTTCGACTATGGACTGCCGCGCGCGCATTACTACCATCCTCAGCGCCTCACCGGCACTTTGCGCTGTCATTTCAAACATCGCGTGCACGATGATCCATACGTGAATATCGGCGTGCAGGACATCACCGCATGGGTCGATTTCACCCGCGTGGCCGAGGCCGCCGAGGCCTGCGCGCTGGAGGTGGCGGGCTTCGCCACCCAGGCAGCCTTCCTGCTCGGCACGGGGATCGAGCGCCTCATCGGCGAGACGGACGATCTGGTGGAGCATGCGCGTCGCGCCGGCGAGGCGCGCCGGCTGCTGCTGCCCGGGGAGATGGGCGAGGCGTTCAAAGTGATGGCGCTCACCCGCGGATTCGATCGGCCGCTCGGCGGGTTCGCGCTGCAGGATTTGCGCAGCTCGCTGTAGCGCGGCCAGGTGTCAGGATCGGCACAGCTGCCGGTCGCGCTCGGACTTCGGTTCGTGCGCCAGGCGGCGCGCGGCCGCGTAAAAGCGCGGCAGGCTGTCGTGTTCACGCTTCAGCAGCCGCTCGAATCCCGGCAGGCAGTCGTAGTAAGTTCCCACCGAGACCAAGCTTGCATTGTTCAGTCCCTGGCGGATCCACCGGTCATACATCGGTGCGCGCACCTGCAGACGCTGCTCGAGCGTCTCGATACCGTGCGCCAGCTGCGCGAACGCCAAAGCTTTGCGCCGCAGCATGCGCGCATGCGGGATGTCAGAGGCGTACAGCCGGGCAAGCCGCCGGCGCGTGTCGCGCAGCAGCGCGGCGAACGCGCGGTCTGCGCCGTCCAGCCGCTCGAATTCGGCGATCCGCTGCGGCTGGTGGCGATAGCGCAGCCATCGCTTCAGGCCCGCGTTCTCGACTGTCATCGCGAAGGCCTCATCGAAGCGCGAGTCGTTGCGAACGTACAGCAGCTGGTGCGCAAGCTCGTGAAAGATCATGCCGGCGAGTTCATCGCTGCCGTAGCGCAGCATGGTGCTCATGACCGGATCGGGCAGTCGCCCGAGCGTCGAGTAGGCCGGAACGCCCTCGACCAGAACGTCGTAGCCCCGTCGCCTGAGGCGCGCCGCGAATGATTGTGCGCTGCGTTCATGGAAGTAGCCGCGATAAGCCACGCAGCCGGCGATCGGAAAACACCACTGTTTCGGTTTGACGGAGAACTCGGGAGCGGCCACGACGTTCCACACGACGTAGCGGCGCGGGATGCTGACGTAGGTTCGGTAGCTGGCGTTGTTCGGCAGATCCAGCCGTTGCGAGGCAAAGCGGCGTGCGGAGCGGACTTCGCCCAGCTCCCGGATCAGCGACTCGGATGTGCCGGGATCGTCGATCACATCGACGATGGAGCGGCGCGCGTGCAGGACCCGCCATTCGCCCGCCGCGGCCTGCATGAAGTATAGAGTGCTGGCGCAGCCGCCGAGCGCCGCCAGCGCCAGGGCTGCGCTCGCCCAGCGCGCTGCGCGAGCCAGGGTAGGCAGGCGCACGTGCCTGCCGCGCACAGAACGGCCGCTCGAGTCGGTTACCATGTGTGCATGCAAGTCTACCTAGTCGGCGGTGCGGTGCGGGACCGGTTGCTCGGAAGGTTAGTGAAGGAGCGCGACTGGGTGGTGGTGGGTGCACGGCCCGAGGAACTCGAGCGCCTGGGATACCAGCCGGTGGGACGGGAGTTCCCCGTGTTCCTGCATCCCGAGACCCACGAGGAGTACGCGCTGGCGCGCCTGGAGCGCAAGGTCGCGCCCGGGTACCGGGGGTTCAGCACCGAGTTCTCCCCGACGGTGACGCTGGAGGAGGACCTGCGCCGGCGCGACCTGACCATCAATGCCATGGCCGAGGATGCCACCGGCGCGATCATCGATCCGTATGGCGGACGGCGCGACCTCGAGGCGCGGCTGCTGCGGCACGTGTCGGACGCATTCATCGAGGATCCCGTGAGGGTGTTGCGCGTCGCGCGCTTCGCGGCCCGCTACGCGGTCCTCGGCTTCAGCGTCGCGCCGGACACGCTGACGCTGATGCGGCGCATGAGCGTCTCAGGC
>JAJXWE010000117.1 GCA_021781775.1 Pseudomonadota bacterium
CCGGAGGAATGCAGTGAACAGCTCAGCGGCCATTCGCAGGGACAGTCCATCGGGCACGCCTCGCGGCGGCGCTCGGCGGGGTGCGCTGAGCGTGCTGGTGCCCCTGGCCTTGCTGTCCGCCTGCGCCACGACGCCACCGCATTACCCGGCGACGACGGCGCAGGCCCGCGTCGGCAAGCCGCTGTTCAATCTCGAGATGCGCTGGAGCACGCCGAACGGTCTGCGCGAGGTGCCCGGGGGGCGCATCGCCACGTGGCGCTTCAATCAGTACAACTACGCCGGCTGCAGTGTCTCGGTGCACACGGATCACGAGGACATCATCCGCAAGGTCACTTGGACCACGGGCTGCGGCCCGCTGCCGGGCAAGGGGGCGAAGCCGGTCAAGCTGGTCAAGCCGACGGCGCCCTGACCCGCATCTTAAAGATACGGGGCTCAGCGCTCGCTGGCGCGCTCGATGCGCCGGGCGACGGACTCCACGGCGGCGAGCACGGGCGCGGAGAGCGCCGCGCCCGCCTCATACGAGCGGCCCTCGATGGCATAGAGCACGCAGCGCCGGGGCAGCACGCCGAGCGCCCTCGCCAGCTCGAGCGCCTCGGCGAGACCCACGCCATGGGTCGAGGAGATGCCGGCGCGCGCCGGCAACGGCTGACGGGCGACATTCCAGCGACGTATCCCGCCGGCCGGCAGTCCGGCGGCGCAGGCGTCAATCAGATAGACCTCGCGCGAGCCCTCCAGAAGCGCCAGGAGTGCGGCGGGCTCGCCGCCGCAGCTGAGCAGCTCGATGTCGTTCGCCAGCCGCGCGTGCAGCGCGGCAATGCAGGCGGGACCGGCCGCGTCGTCACCGCGGTCGCAATTGCCGACCCCGATCACCCGGCGGACCATGCCACTGCGCCTCACGCGGGGGTGACCTCGAGGTGCAGGAAGTGCGTGGCGCAAGAGATGCACGGGTCGTGATTGCGGACCAGTTGCTCGCACTGCTCGCGCAGCTGCGGTCGCGGCAGGGCGAGGAACGCACCGGCGAAGCAGCGCAGGTCCTCCTCGATCGCCGCCTGGTTCTGCGCGGTGGGTGGCACGATGCGGGCCTCGAGGAGCGTGCCGTCGGCATCGAGCCGGTAACGGTGGTAGAGGAGTCCGCGCGGCGCCTCGGTGGCCGCGATACCCGTGGCCGCGCGCGGCTCGTACGGGCTGGCGGGAAGTTCTGGCGCTTCGTAGCGGGCGATGATGCGCAGCGCCTCGTCGCAGGCGTGCAAAATCTCCACGGCACGCACCACGATGCTGCGGTACGGGTTGGTGCAGCTGCGTCCCAGACCCGCCGCGAGCGCCGCGTCCTGCGCGATCGGCGCGAGGTTTTCGAAATTCAGGCTGTAGCGGGCGAGCGGACCGGTCAGGTATGCCCCGCCGGTGCGCAGCCGGGCGTGCAGTGCCGTCGAGTGACGTACCTGGTGCTGCTCGATGTGCGCTTCGAATTGCGCCGCGGGGAGCTCCAGACCGCGGTTCGAGGCGATCCGCCCGGCACTGAACGGGTACTCCGATCGATGGCGCAGCGCCACGAACGTGTAATCGCGCTCGCAGTCGGGGAACTCAAATCCGGCGGTCCAGCGCACCATGGCGAGCGCCGCCTCGCGCGAGCGCTCGAGGCGCTCGGTGAGCCCGGCAAGCTCTGCCCGGCGCGGCACGCGATTGAAGCCGCCGATGCACACCGTCACCGGATGCACCGCGCGGCCGCCGAGCAGCGCGATGATGTCACTGCCCACCTGCTTCAGCGCCAGACCCCGTCGTACGGCCTCGCCGTGCTCGCGCGCCATCTCGATCCCGCTGTGGTAGCCGAGAAAGCCCGGCGCGTGCAGCAACGTGACGTGCAGCGCATGACTCTGGATCCACTCCCCGCAGTACAGCAGCCGGCGCAGGTCGCGCACCGCGGCGCTCACCTCGATCCCAAGGGCGTTCTCGAGCGCGTGCACGGCAGTGATCTGGTAGGCGACCGGGCAGATGCCGCAGATGCGTGCGGTGATGTCCGACGCCTCGGTGTAGGCGCGCCCGCGCAGCAGCGCTTCAAAGAAGCGCGGTGGCTCGAAGATGCTCAGCCGCGCGCTGTCGATCCGGCCATCGCGCACCACGAGGCGCACTGCGCCCTCGCCCTCGACGCGGGCGAGCCGATCGACGCGGATGGTTCTACTGCGCATGACGCTCACTCTCGGCGCGGAAGACCGGCGCTGCGGCATTGAATGTCCGGTAGAGCCGCAGCAGGTCTTGCCGGTTCAGGCCAAGTGCCGTGAGGGTGCCGCTGAGGGAGACCGGGTTGGCGCTCTGCTGTGGTCCGAAGCAGCCGTAGCAGCCCCGGCGGTAGGCCGGGCAGATCGCCCCGCAGCCCGCCTGGGTGACCGGACCGAGGCAGGCCTGACCACCGGCGACGAGCACGCAGGTGTGACCCAGGGATTTGCACTCGCTGCACAGGCTGTGCCGGGGCACCACCGGAGGCCGTCCGGCGAGCAGGGCGCTCAGCACTTCTTGCAGCTGGCGCGGGTTGACCGGGCAGCCGCGCAGCTCGAAGTCCACCGCTACGTGGGTTGCGATCGGCGTCGAGGTGCCGAGCGTGCCGATGTAGGCCGGCTGCGCATAGACGGCCGCAGTGAACTCGCGGATGGCGGCGAAGTTGCGCAATGCCTGGATGCCGCCCGCCGTGGCGCACGCCCCGAGTGTCACCAGATGCCTCGATCGGCGCCGCACGGCGCGGATGCGCTCGGCATCCTCGGGCGTGCTGATCGAGCCCTCGACCAGGGAGAGCTCGTAGCGGCCGCGGATCGGCCGGTCGCTGACCTCGGGGAAGAAGGCGACGTCGAGTGCCGCGGCGAGCGCGAGCAGATCGGGCTCGCACTCGAGCAGGCTCAGCTGACAGCCGTCGCAGGAGGCGAACTTCCACACGGCCAGGCGCGGCTTGCGGCGTCCCGGGTCCATCACAGTTCCCGCACCCGCAGCGCATCGCGTACGCGCGCGTAGCGCACGACCGGGCCGTCGCGACACACCAGCAGTCCGCCGAGCTGGCAGTGGCCGCAGGTGCCGATGCCGCAGTGCATGTTGCGCTCCAGGGACAGGAAGATTGCCTCCGGCGCGATGCCACCGGCACCGAGCGCCTCGGCCGCAAAGCGCATCATGATCTCCGGTCCGCAGACCAGCGCCAGCGTCCGCTGCGCATCGAAACGGGCACGTTCGATCAGCGTCGTGACCACCCCGACATGACCGTGCCAGGGACGGGCCGCGTGATCGACCGTCATCTCGACCGTCAGATCGGTTCGCGTCCGCCAGGCGTCGAGCTCGCGACGAAAGAGGATGTCGCGTGGGCCGCGAGCGCCGTACAGCAAGGTGAGGCGTCCGTAGCGCGAGCGCGCGCCGAGGAGCTGGTACAGCGCCGGGCGCAGCGGGGCGATTCCCAGGCCCCCGGCGATCAGCACGACGTCGCGCCCGGCCGCCTCGGGTAGCGGCCATCCGGTGCCGAACGGACCGCGTACGCCGAGCGGCGCGCCGGCATGCAGCCGGACGAGTGCGCTCGAGACTGCACCGACGGCGCGTACCGTATGGCGCACGCGCCGCGGCTCGGCCGGATCGCCGGAGAAGCTGATGGGTACTTCGCCGACGCCGAAGGCGGTGAGCATGTTGAACTGTCCGGGGGCGAACCCGGCCGGGGGATCCTGGTCGGTCTCCAGCTCGAGAGTGCAAACCTCGGGTCCCTCCCGGTGGGTGCTGCGCACGCGGGCGATGCGGGGACGCAGTGGGTCGGGGAGAGGGACGTCCATGGCCGCTCAGCGGTGTGTGCCGTATACATCGAGCAGCTGCAGGCGCGCCGCATGCAGGCGCCGCACCAGCACCGCCATGAAGCGCTGCGCCAGCTCGAACCCCAGATCGTGATCCGCCTCGCTCTTGGCGCGCAGGCAGGCCGCATCGATGGCGATGGCGCCGACCGGCTCAAGCGCTTGGGCATCGTACATCCACCGGTATGGTGTAACGAGCCACGAGACACCGAGCAGCTCCCCCGGACCGAGTGTCTGAACCGTGAGGGTGCCGCGTCCCGGCGCGCCAAGCGCAAGGGCTACCCGGCCGTGGCGCAGCAGGTAGAACTCAGCGGCGGGCGCGCCGTGCTGCAGGAGAAACTCGCCGGGCTCGAAGCGCATGTTGTGCACGCAGCCGCCGATCAAATGCGTGTACTCGGGCCGCAGTCCGGCGAACAGCGGGTGCGCGGCGATGATGTGCTCGAGGGGTTCCATAGGCAGCCCGCTACGCAGCGCTGTCCGCGCCGAGGGCGGCGAGCTCCTCGGTGATGTCGATGCCGACCGGACACCACGTGATGCACCGGCCGCACCCGACACAACCCGAGGTTCCGAACTGCTCGGGCCAGGTGGCGAGCTTGTGGGTCATCCACTGGCGGTAACGCGCCCGAGTGCTCGGGCGCACGCTGCCGCCGTGCACGTAACTGAATTCGGCTGTGAAGCACGAGTCCCAGCGGCGGGAGCGGGACAGCGCCCGGCCGCTCAGATCGCTCGTATCCTCGACCGTCGTGCAGAAGCAGGTTGGGCAGACCGCGGTGCAGTTGCCGCAGGCGAGGCAGCGTTCCGCCACCGCGTTCCAACGAGGATGCTCGAGGTTGCGCCGCAGCAGCGGCGCCAGATCCGCGCCCGGCATCTGCCGTCCCATGTGCTCGGCGGCGTACCGTAGCGCGCTCTCGGCAACTGCCATTTCGGTCTCGGTGGCGGCGCGGTGTGTGATTGCCGTCAGCGCTTCGCGTCCGGCAGCGGTCGCGACTCGCACCACGAACACCGGCGGATCGGCGCTACAGAGCTCGGTGAGCACGACATCGAAGCCCGTGCTCACCTGCGGCCCTGCCTGCATCGATGCGCAGAAGCACGTGCCGCTTGGGGTCGTGCAGTTCACGGCGACGATGAAGACCTCGGCGCGACGCGCCCGATACTGCGGATCGCGTTCCAGCAGGACGCGGTCCTGGATCGCAATCGCCCGGATCTCGCAGGCGCGCACCCCGATGAGCGCGAGCCGCTGCGTGGACGAGGGCTCGTCTTGAGCCTGCAGCGTTTCAGGCTCGCGCCGGGCATGCCAGAGCGCTTCCCACGGCGGGTGGAAGAACCGCTTGTAGCTGTGCGCGCCGACGGCGTAGCCGAACAATGCCGTATCGTTGCGACGTCTCAGGCGATAGTGTCCGGGCGCTTGCTCGTCGGTCCAACCGCGCGGCAGATCCCCGGCGCCCGCGAGGTCGTCGTAGGCGATGGCTCCGTCGCGCACGGTGGGACCCACGATGCGATAGCCGCGCTCCCCGAGCCAGCCGAGCAGATGATTGAAGCCCGTGACGTCGATGACGTGCGCCGAATTCATCTGCGAAGACATCGCTGCGAGGCCCGCCAGCTGTTGCGCTGAGTTGCGCACATCTTCGCGGGGCCAACTCTGCGTTCAATACGCACATGCCCTCATCAAACGCGGCGCGCTGCGATTGCGTAGTTCCGCGTATTGCCGGCCATGCGTCGCAGGCGCAGCGTGCACTGCGAGAGCGTAGAGCGGACAGCTGACAGGAGGGCCCGATGATGAATGCAGTCGGCCGCGCGCAGATCGGCCAGTGGTATCTGCATCGTGACAAGGGCGAGGTGTTTCAGGTCATCGCCACGGACGAGCGCGCACGCACCATCGAGATTCAGAATTTCGACGGCGACGTCGATGAATTCGACGAGGCGACCTGGCAGGGTATGCCGCTCGAGCGCGCCGAGCCGCCGGAGGACTGGACCGGGCCGATCGATGATGTGCGGCACGACGATCTGGGTTACTCGGAAACGGACATGCAGGCCGAAGATTGGCAGGAGCCGCTCGAGACTGTCCGGCCCGCCCCAGCAGCCTGGTCGGATGAGGGCGATGAGGCGGAGAGTGATATCGCGGGCGAGGAGATCGAGCAGAGCGCGCCGAGCGAAACAGGCATGGAGACGCGCTGATCTGCCGACGGTCGGTGTGCGCGGCGCAGGTCGGCAGGCCGTGGTCCGAGCGCTCCTGCAGGCCGTACGTCAAGAAGATATCG
>JAJXWE010000118.1 GCA_021781775.1 Pseudomonadota bacterium
AGCTTGATTTGCGCACTGCGCTCGAGCGAGCGAGCGAGTCGCAGGCCGATATTGCCGCCACCGGCGATGAGGATCCGGCGCACGTGCGCATCTTCGCGCCGCAGCTCGCCGATCACGCGGCGCACGGCCTCGCGCGCGGCGAGGAAGAACACCTCGTCGCCGGCCTCAATGACCGTATCGCCCTCCGGCGGCACGACGCGCGCGCCGCGGTAAATCGCCACCACGCGCGCCTCGGTCCTGCCCAGGTGTTCCGGCAACTCGCGCAGGCAGTGCCCAACCAGTGCGCCGCCGGGCTCGGCGCGCGTCCCGGCGAGTCGGACCTTGCCCGAAGCGAATTCGAGCACCTGCAGAGCCCCGGGGTGATGGATCAGTCGCTCGAGATACTCGGTCACGAGCTGCTCGGGGCTGATGAAGACGTCGACCGGGATGGCCGTCTCGCTGAACAACTGCGGCTGGGAGGTGTACTCCCCGGAGCGGATCCGCGCGATCTTGGTCGGGGTGCGAAACAGCCGGTAGGCCACCTCGCAGGCGATCATGTTCACTTCGTCGCTGTTGGTCAGTGCCACGAGCAGGTCAGCCTCCGCCGCGCCGGCCGCCTGCAGCACGCTCGGATAGGAAGCGTTGCCGGCGACCGTGTGCACGTCGAGGCGATCCTGCAGGTCGCGCAACACCTCTTCGTCGCTGTCCACGACCGTGACGTCGTTCGCCTCCTCGCGCGAGAAGTGCCGCGCGACCGTGCGTCCGACCTGGCCTGCGCCGAGGATGAGTATCTTCATAACGGTTCCAGATTCGCGTACTGCATGACGAGCCACTTGGTGCCCTGTCGCTCGAAGTTCACCTGCACCCGTGCCTGCGATCCGCTGCCTTCGAGGTCGAGGATCACGCCTTCGCCGAACTTGCCGTGCCGCACGCGCGCTCCGAGCCGGATCCCGGGAATGGATGGCGACTCCTCGCGGGCAACGCGGGGAACGCGCGGTACATAGCGAGGGCGGCTGACCGGAACCGGCTCGTATCCGATTTCGCGGGCAAAGCGCCCCGAGGCGACCGGGCGGCTCACCTGCAGACGTGGGCGAATCTCCTCGAGCAGCTCCTCGGGGGTCTCCTTGATGAAGCGCGACGGCTGGCTGAAGCTGTCGATCCCGTGCAGGCGGCGCTGTTCGGCATAGGTCAGATACAGCTGCTTCATGGCGCGCGTCATACCGACGTAGCACAGCCGGCGCTCCTCCTCGAGCCCCTCGAGATCACCAGTCGAGCGCTGGTGCGGAAACAGGCCGTCCTCCATCCCGCACAGAAACACGATGGGAAACTCCAGTCCCTTGGCGGTGTGCAGTGTCATCATCTGCACGCAGTCCTCCCAGGCATCCGCCTGACCCTCCCCGGACTCGAGCGTCACGTGCGCCAGGAACGCCTCGAGGGGCGGCAACTCAGAGTCGAGACCCTCGGTGTTGAAGCCACGCGCCGCGCTCACCAGCTCCTCCAGGTTCTCCACGCGCGCCTCGCCGCGGTCAGCCTTGTCGCGCTTGTGGAACTCGATCAGTGCGCTGGCGGCGAGCATGCGGTCGACCTGTTCGTGCAGCGCCAGTCCGCGCACCTCCTCGGCAAGCCGCTCGATGAGCTCGAGAAAGCCGCGCAGCGCCGTCGATGCCTTCGGGCCGAGGGCTTCACCGAGACAGGCGTGCGCCGCCTCCCACAGCGGGCAACCGGCCTCGCGCGCCGCGGCCCGCAGCGTGTCGAGGCTCTTCGCACCGATGCCGCGAGTCGGCAGGTTCACCACGCGCTCGAACGACGCATCGTCGCGGCGATTGGCGATCAGACGCAGGTATGCCAGCGCATCCTTGATTTCGGCGCGCTCGAAGAAGCGCAGCCCGCCGTAGACTCGGTAGGGCACACGCGCGGAGAGAAAAGTTTCCTCGAAGACTCGTGACTGCGCATTCGAGCGATACAGGATCGCCACGTCGCGGTGCAGTCCGCCGTGCGCGACGTGGTCGCGTATGCGCTGGCAGACGAATTCCGCCTCATCGCGCTCGTTGAACGCCGCGTACAGCCGGATCGGCTCACCGTGCTCGCCGCTGGTCCAGAGCGTCTTGCCCAGCCGGCCCGAATTGTTGGCGATCAGCCCGTTGGCGGCCGCCAGAATGGAGCCGGTGGAGCGATAGTTCTGCTCCAGGCGGAACAGCTTGACGGCGGGGAAGTCGCGGCCAAACTGCTGGAGATTCTCGACCCGGGCTCCCCGCCACCCGTAGACCGACTGATCGTCATCGCCCACAACGAACGGACAGCCATCCGCACCCGCGAGCAGCTTCAGCCAGGCATACTGTATCGTGTTGGTATCCTGAAATTCATCGACCAGCACGTGGCGGAAGCGCTGTCGATAATGCTCCAGGAGCGCCGGCTGGTCACGCCACAGCTCGTAGGCGCGCAACAGCAGCTCGGCGAAATCGACCACGCCGCTGCGCGCGCAGGCGTCCTCGTACAGCGCGTACAGCCGGATCATTTGTGCGCGGATCGGGTCGTTGCCCGCCTTGAGGTGCTTGCTGCGACGGCCTTCATCCTTGTTCGAATTGATGAACCACTGTACCTCGCGCGGCACCCAGCGCGTCTCATCGAGCTGCTGCGCCTTGAGCAGCTTCTTGATAAGCCGCTGCTGGTCCTCCGAATCGATGATCTGGAAGCCCTCGATGAGGCCCGCCTCGTGCCAGTGGCGGCGCAGCAGCCGATGGGCGATGCCGTGGAAGGTGCCGATCCACAGCACCCCGGGCGGCATGCCGAGCAGGTTCTCGACCCGCGCGCGCATCTCGCCGGCAGCCTTGTTGGTGAAGGTGACGGCGAGGATGGCGTGCGGGGAGACTCCCTCGGCCTGGATCAGCCAGGCGATGCGGTGCGTGAGCACCCGCGTCTTGCCGCTGCCGGCACCGGCCAGCACCAGCACCGGGCCGAGTGGCGCGGTGACCGCGGCCCGCTGGGCCGCGTTGAGCCGCTCAAGGATCGGATCGAGACTCATGACCGGCGCATTCTACTACCACCGGTTGCGCAGCTCGCGCAGTCGCAGAAACACCGTGCGCGGGTCGGGTCTGGGCTCAAGGGCAGGAAACGTCTCATGCAGCCGCTCGATCACGGCGGGGCTGTCCAAGCGCAGAAATGTGTTGATGCGCCGCTCATCGGCCAGCGTCGTGACAGGCGCGGAGGCAGGATCAGTCGCGCGGACGCTCGCAAGCAACGTCTCGGCGGCCGGGTTGCCCGGTTCCCGATCCAGCGTGAATTCCAGGTTGCGCACCAGGTATTCGTGGCCCGGAAACACCCGGGTCGCGTCCGGCAGGCGCGCGAGCAGCCGGCTGAAGGTCTCGTAGAGCCGCTCGGGATCGCCGCCGTTGTGGCAGTTGCCCGCACCGGCATTGAACAAGGTATCGCCGCTGAACAGCGCCGGCAGCTCGCCATGTGCGAGCAGGCAGACGTGGGCAAGCGTATGGCCGGGCGTGTCGAGGCACTCCAGCTCAAGCCGCCCGACGCGGATCACGTCGCCGGCGCCGAGCCCGCGGTCGACGCCGCCGATGCGGGCAGCGGCCCGCGCATGTGCCAGCACCTTCGCGCCGCTCGCCGCGACGAGTCCGGCGTTGCCTCCAGTGTGATCGGCGTGCTCATGGGTATTGAGGATCTGCGTGATCCGCCAGCCGCGCGTCCGGGCGGCGTCCCAGCACAGGCGCCACTCCAGCGGATCGATGGCGAGCGCCTCGCCGGTCTCGGGGCAGGCGACCAGGTAATGGAAATTACGATAGGCGTTGCCCGTCCAGATGCGCTCGATCTGCATGCGCGCAGCATACCCGATCGGCCGCCCCCCGGCCGCCCCGGTGGGAGCCGCAGGCGGATCAGGCTTGCGCCGGTGTGGACCGGACCGTACGGGGCTCCTCGACACGCAGGGTAAATAGACCTGCGAGCGCCAGGCTCACGCCGCCCAGCACCAGTCCGAAAATGGCGTGGCCGTGGAAGAACACCGCCAGCAGCACGCCGAGCACACTCGCGGCCAGGAGCTGCGGGATGACGACGAAGAAGTTGAAGATTCCCATGTAGACGCCCATCTTCTCGGCCGGCAGATGGTCGGCGAGCAACGTGTAGGGAAGCGACAGGATCGAGGCCCACCCGAAGCCGACGCCGAGCATCGACAGCAGCAGCCAGTGCGGATCGCGGATCCAGACGAAGGAGATGAGGCCGGCGGCCGCGGCCGCGAGGTTGATCACGTGCGCCCAGCGCAGCCCAGCCAGACGGACCATGCGCGGAATGGCCAGCGCGGCGAGCACGGCAAAGCCGTTGTATGCGCCGAACAGCACATCCACCCAGTTGGCCCCGGCATTGTAGGCCGGCGAGAGCGGGTTGCTGCTGCCGAACTGCACGGCGGTGACTGCTGGGGTGGTGTAGATCCACAGCGCAAACATGGCGAACCACGAAAAGAACTGCACCCAGGCCAGACGGCGCATGGCCTGCGGCATGCCGTAGAGATCGGCCAGGACTTGCCGGACCATGCCACGGCTGCGCGCGCGGCTGAGCCACAGGAACAGCACCCCGCCGACGGTCAGTCCACCGGCCAAGAGATATAGCTGCCGGTTGAGCGCGAAGTGACGGATCAGAACGATGCCGACGGCGCCGGCGGCGAGAAGCAGCGCGCCCGGACGCCATGCCCGTGAGACCTCCGGCAGCGCGGGCGGCGACGGAGCGTCATCAAAACCGAGCAACCGCTCGGGCGGGTATTCGCGCGACGTCAGCACCGTCCACAGCACCGCCGTCATCAGCACGACGGCGCCGCAATCGAACGCGATGCGGACCGTGGCGGGGATCTCGCCCGGGGGCGCGACGTTGGCGACACCGAAGCGCGCCAGGACCCAGGGCAGAACCGAGGAGAGCACCGCGCCGACGCCGATGAACAGCGTCTGTAGCGCGAATCCCAGCGGCCGCTGCGCCGCCGGCAGCTGGTCGGCCACGAACGCCCGGAACGGCTCCATGGAGATATTGATCGACGCATCCATCAGCCACAGCAGCATCGCCGCGACCCAAAGTGCCGGCGAGTCCGGCATCGCCAGCAGCGCGCAGGTGGTGAGGATCGCCCCGCCGAGGAAGTACGGCCGGCGTCGCCCGAACCGGCCCCAGGTACGATCCGAGGCATAGCCGACGATCGGCTGCACGAGCAGCCCGGTCAGCGGTGCGGCAATCCACAGGGCGGGAATCTCCGCCAGATGCGCGCCGAGGGTCTGAAATATGCGGCTGACGTTGGCGTTCTGCAACCCGAAGGCGAACTGGATGCCGAGAAAGCCGACCGACATGTTGAGGATCTGCCGGAGCGACAGATCGGGCTTGTTGCTCACGGTGTGAGCGCCTGCGGAAGCGGCGCGATCCTCAGGGCTCCGATATCCGCACGGTTGAGCGGGCCCGAGACCCCGCCTTCTCCACCGGTGTAATAGGCGAAGTGCGCCAGATCGCTCATGTTGAAGCCAGCAGTGAGGCTGAACGCGCACTGCGCACCCGCCGGGGCATGAAACCGGACCACCGTCGAGGCCTGCACACCCCGGCTCTGTGGCATGACCAGGGCGCTGCTCTGAACGGGCGCGTTGCCACAATGAATCACGAGCCGCCGTACCGCCGCGGTGATGCCGGTGCTAATCGGCCCATGCTCATTGTCGTAATCGACCCACGCCAGGTAGGTCCCGGCTCGCGGCACCGTCCAGTGCCGCGGCCAATCCGACCCCACCGCGCTCACCGGACCGACACACTGTGAGCGGCTGTGTAGCGACGGCAGCCCCTCGGGCCCGCGCGCGGTAATGCTGAAACATTGCAACCCGTGGCGCTGCGGCACCGAGGCGGTCCCGGACAGCGGACCCCACCGCTTGCCATTGATGTAAAGCGTCCCCGCGACCGCACTGCCCAGGCGCCACCGCGCGCCCTCGGCCGTCACCGTGGGCGCTGGCGGCGTACGCGGCAGGTACATCGGCGCATTCAGCCGCAGCGGAGCCGCGGCGACACGGCGGCCCACGAGCTGGACCCGCGTCACACCGCCCCGCTGCCGGACCGCCC
>JAJXWE010000119.1 GCA_021781775.1 Pseudomonadota bacterium
CTGCGTCCGTGGTGTAAATCGTCGCGCGGCCGTAGAGGGGCGGGCACTCGATCAGGTAAGCCGGCACGCCCGTGCCCGGCAGCCGCACTTCGCTCAGCGAGAACCGGTAGCGGTGCGGGCCGACCTGCAGCGGGATGTCCTGCAGGCCCGCCACCGGGCGCGGAGCGAAGCGCGATCGGTCGATCGTGGCGTAGCCTGGGGTGAACAGGCGCGCGTCGTGCCCTGCGGCACGCAGGCATTCGCCGAGCGCGCCGGCGACGTCCGCCAGCCCGCCGGTCTTGGACAGCGGCGTCACCTCGGAGGCAAGCAGGGCAACCCGCAGGCTCATCGCGCTGCGCTCCGGTTTATCATCCGTTCGATGCGCCGTTTCCTCATGGGTCTGGTCCTCGTGCTGCTACTGGCCGTCTCGATCGGCATCGGCATCGTCGTGGCCCGCTGGCCGCGGCTGTAGGGTGCAGTGTACCGGAAGCTCGTGCGGCCCCGTCCACGGCTCCGGTGAGGCCCGTCGAGCGCCCCGCGGCATGGAGTGTCAAGCCAGTATGTAGAATTCAACTCATTGAATTTTAATATATTTATTCTCATCGCGGCGGGTGATCCGGGCACTCCCTGTTAGACTAGGCGGGCCCAATGGCGCTTTATGGCGCGCCCCTGCGGGACCGGCATGCGGTTCGCGGCCGGCGCCCAGGACATATCCGTGTCGGCTTCCCCGTACAAACAGCTCGAGCAGGAGTTCAAGCGGCTTCACGCCTTGCGCGGCGCGTTGTCGCTGCTGCGCTGGGACGCCGCAGTCATGATGCCGCGCGGCAGCGCAGATATCCGCGGCGAGCAACTCGCCGCACTCGAGACCGAGCACCACGCGCTGCTCACCGCACCGCGGATCAGCCGGCTGCTCGATCGCGCGCAGGCCAACGAGCAGGGCATGGAGGACTGGCAGATCGCCAATCTGCGCGAGATGCGCCGCGAGCGCGATCACGCCATCGCCACCCCGGTATCGCTGATCTCCCGGCTCACCAAGGCGGTCTCGCGCGCCGAGGTCTGTTGGCTCGATGCGCGCGCCCAGGGTCGCTTCGACCAGTTCGCGCCGCACCTGGAGGAAGTCGTGCACCTGGTGCGGGACAAGGCGGCCCTCCTCGGCCAGGCGCTCAACCTCGCTCCATACGATGCGCTGGTGGACGAGTTCAGCCCGGGTATCACGACGGTGGACATCGACACGATGTTCAAGGCGCTCTCACGCCGCCTGCCGGCGCTGATCCGCGAGGCCATCGCCGAGCAGGAAGGCCGCCCGCCGCAGCCGCTCGCCGGAAAGTTTCCCCTCGCCAAGCAGCGCGCGCTCATCGTCGAGATCATGAAGCAAATCGGCTTTCCGTTCGATCGCGGCCGGCTCGATGAAAGCGAGCATCCGTTCACCGAGGGCGTGCCGGGCGACATCCGGGTCACGACCCGGCTGGATGCCACCGACCCGTTCACCGGGCTGCTCGGAGCGCTGCACGAGACCGGACACGCGATGTACGACCTGGGCCTGCCGCAGGACTGGCGCGACCAGCCGGTCGGCCGCGACCGCGGCATGGCGCTCGAGGAGAGCCAGTCGCTGCTGATGGAGATGATCGTCTGCCGCAGCCGCCCGTTCGCACGCTACGTTCTGCCGCTGCTCGAGAAGCATTTCGCCGTGAGCGGGCCGGAGTGGGACGTGGAGAACCTCTATGCGCACCTGACCCGGGTCCGGCGCGGGTCGATCCGGGTGGATGCCGATGAGCTGACCTACCCGCTGCACATCCTGCTGCGCTACGAGCTGGAGAAGCAGCTGTTGTTCGGGGAGCTGGCCGTGCGCGATCTGCCCGAGGCGTGGAATGCCGGCATGCAGCAGCGGCTCGGCATTCGTCCGGCGAACGACACCGAGGGATGTCTGCAGGACGTGCACTGGTCGGTCGGCTCGTTCGGCTATTTCCCCTCGTACGCCCTCGGCGCGGTGATCGCCGCGCAGCTGTACGAGAGCCTGCGCAGCGACGTGCCCGCGCTCGATGAGCAGCTTGCGCGCGGGGAGTTCTCCGGACTGCTCGGCTGGCTGCGCACCAACGTGTACGGCCTCGGCGCGAAGGTGCCGGTGCAGGATCTGCTGCGCGGCGCGACGGGCAAGACGCTCTCGGCGGCGGCCTACATCCGCTACGCGGAAGCGAAATATCTCGGGCCGGCCGCGAGCGAGGCCGCCTAGAATGACTGCGGCGGTTGCGATGTCGCGGACGCTGACGCGCCTGCAGGCGAGGTTGCGCGGACAGGTCGGCAAGGCCATCGAGGACTTCGCCATGATCGGTGCGGGCGACCGCGTGATGGTGTGCCTCTCCGGTGGCAAGGATTCCTACACGCTGCTCGATATCCTGCTGTCGCTCAAGCGCAGCGCGCCGGTGGATTTCGAGCTGATCGCCGTCAATCTCGACCAGAAACAGCCGGGTTTCCCGGCACACGTGTTGCCGGACTATCTGCGCGCGCTTGGCGTGCCCTATCACATCATTGAGCAGGATACCTACAGCGTGGTCCGGCGAGTGGTGCCCGAGGGCCGCACGATGTGTGGTCTGTGCTCGCGGCTGCGCCGCGGCGCGCTGTACCGTTTCGCCACCGAGCACGGCGTGACCAAGATCGCCCTCGGCCACCACCGCGACGATATCGTCGAGACGCTGTTTTTGAACCTGTTCTTCGCCGGGCGGCTGAAGGCCATGGCCCCGAAGCTGCTTTCCGACGACGGACGTCAGGTGGTGATCCGCCCGCTCGCTTACGTCGCGGAGCGGGATATCGAGCGCTACGCCCGTGGCCGGGGTTTTCCGATCATTCCGTGCAAGCTGTGCGGCTCGCAGGACAATCTGCAGCGAGTGGCCGTCAAGCGGATGCTGGCCGAGTGGGAGCGGGCGTTTCCGGGGCGCACCGAGAGCATCTTCTCTGCGCTGCGCCACGTCGAGCTCGGCTCGCTGGCCGATACGCGGGTGTTCGACTTCGCCGGCCTGGAGGCGCGACACATCCGCTCCATGACGCTCGAGGAGGAGCTGCGTCTGGAAGAGTCCTGCGCGGTTGCCTGAGGGGTCCTCGCTGCGAATGGACGCCGAATTCGCGACGCCGCTCGCCAACGCATACTGGGTCTATCCCGGGCGCCTGCTCGCCGGGGAGCACCCGGGCGGGGCGACGCCCGAGGCGACCCGCCAGCGTCTCGAGCGGCTGTGCGCGGCGGGCATCCGCGTGATGGTCGATCTGACCGAGCCGACGGAGATCGGTGGCTACGACGATGCGCTCCCGCTGTCGGTGGAATATCACCGCAAGCCGATTCCCGACCACGGGGTGCCCGCCCATCGCGAGCACATGCTCGAGATCCTCGACTGCTTGCACGAGGCGCTCGCGGCTGGCAAGCCCTGCTACGTGCACTGCCGCGCCGGCATCGGGCGCAGCGCGACGGTGATCGGCTGTCTGCTGACGGAGCATGGACTCGGCGGGGAGCGGGCCCTGGAGAAGCTCTCGCGCCTGTGGCGCCAGTCGGGGCGCTCGCTGGAGTGGCCCGACATTCCCGAGACGAGCGCGCAGAGCGAGTACGTACGGGCCTGGCCGGCCCGGACGATCGCGCTACCCGAGCCACCCGCGGTCCCGGCCTCCAGCGATCCGCTGTTCGATCCGCCCGCGCTCTCGGCCGCACGCGCGCTGCGCGAGCGTTATCTCGGCGCGCTGCTCGGGCTGGCGCTCGGCGATGCGCTCGGCGCGGCCACTCAGTACCGCCGGCCGGGAACGTTTGCGCCCGTGGCCGATCTGCTCGGCGGCGGGCCGTTCAAACTGCCGCGCGGGGGCTGGAGTGACGATACCGCCATGGCCCTGTGCCTCGCAGAGAGCCTGCTCGAGCGCGAGGAGTTCGACCCGGCCGACCAGGTGGAGCGCTACCGGCGCTGGCAGCGCGAGGGACACCTGTCCTGCACCGGACAATGTGTGGGGATCACCGCCAGCACCGCGCGTGCGCTGGCGCAGGCCGGCTGGCGTCAGCAGCCGTTCTCCGGGTCGCACGATCCGGCGCGTCTCGACCCCGAACCGCTCTCGCGCGTAGCGCCGGCGGTGCTGTTCGCTTTCGCCTCGCCCCAGGAGGCCGTGCGCCTCGCGAGCGAGGCGGCCCGCACGACCTGTCAGGTCGGCGCGGTACTGGCCGCCTGCGCCGACCTGGCGCGCGCGCTGCTCGCGGCACTCTCGGGCGCCTCCAAGTCGCGCATCCTGGCCGAGCAGCGCGCCGCGCCGGGGCGTGGGGCCGGCCGGGGGATCCTGCAATCGCTCTCGGGCGCATTCGAGGCGTTCGCCTCCACCGACAATTTCCGGGCCGCCGTGCTGCATGCCGCCAATCTCGGCGGTGACTCGGACGTTACCTCGGCCGTTTGTGGACAGCTGGCCGGGGCCTTCTACGGCGTGGGCGGCATTCCGGCGGCCTGGCGGACGGATCTGCTGCGCGCCCCGCTGATCGAATCCTTCGCCGACCGTTTGCTGGCACGCGCACTGGTCCAGATGGGCTGAACACGCGCGCGCTGTTAAGCTCGATCGCGCCCCGCCGTGCGACGGCGGGGCCACGAAGACACCCATGAGCACACCGCGAAACCGTCGGCGGGCCCGGCCGTGGACCCGCCTCAGCGACGAGCAGCTGCTGCAGTTGCGCTTCTGCGAGCTCGGCCTGCGTGTGCGCGGCTCGAACATCGAGCGTGCCGTCGAGCGGCTGCACGCGGAGCTGGGCGCACGCGGCATCCGGCTGCGGCCGCACATCTGGCTCGCGGAGGAGTGGTTCTCGCCAGACGGCGTGCCGGGGATCGCCGTGCCGTTCTATCTGGCGCATCCGCGCCTGATGCGTCTCGAGCGCAGCATCATGGGACAGGTCGAGGGCGGAAACTCGCGCTGGTTCATGCGCATCCTGCGCCACGAGGCCGGACACGCGATCGACAACGCCTACCGGCTGCGGCGCCGCAAGCGCTGGCGCGAGGTGTTCGGGCCGGCCTCGCAGCGCTATCCGGACCGCTACCGGGCGCGTCCGGGCAGCCGCCGTTACGTGCATCACCTCGGCGACTGGTACGCACAGGCACACCCGACCGAGGATTTCGCCGAAACGTTCGCCGTCTGGCTGACGCCTCACTCGGGCTGGCGCAAACGCTATGCCGACTGGCCGGCGGTGCGAAAACTGCGCACCGTGGATGAGCTGATGAGCGAAGTGTGCGAGCAGCCCGCACCGGTACGCACGCGCGCGCGCATCGAGCCGATCGATACCAACACGCGCACGCTCGCGGAGCATTATCGTCGCAAAGTTGCCCGCTATCGTCGCTATCGGCGCACCATGGTCGATGGGCTCCTGCAGTGGCTGTTCACCGTCGAGCGGCCACGCCGGGATGCGGTGCGCGCCGCGACGCTGCTGCGCGCAAACCAGCGCGCGCTCATCGAGGCCGTCTCGCACGAACTCGGTGTGCCGCGCTATAGTGTGCACGAGATCATGCGCACGATGATTGACCGCAGCGAGGCGTTGCAGCTGTACATTCGCGGCAGCCGTCGCGACGCGGCGCACGTGTCCCGCTGGATGCTGGAGAAGCTGGTGTCGTTCTACTCACAGGGCGAGACGCCGCACATCCCGTTATGAAGAAACTGCGCATCCTGGTCGTGGTGCATGCCAGTCTGGTGCCGCCGGAGTCGCTCACGGGGCACTCGGAGAAGGAAATCGAGGAGTGGCGCACCGAGTACGACGTCACCGCGACGCTGCGGCGCAGCGGACACGACGTCCGGTGTCTCGGCGTACTCGACAGCCTGACCGAGATGCGCCTGGCGATCGCCGAGTGGAAGCCGGATATCGCCTTCAATCTGCTCGAAGAGTTCAATGGCATCGTCACCTATGACCAGAACGTCGTCGCATACCTCGAGCTGCTGCGCCAGCCATACACCGGCTGCAATCCCCGCGGGCTGCTGCTCTCGCGCGACAAGCCGCTGAGCAAGCAGTTGCTCGCCTATCACCGCATTCCGACGCCGCGCTTCGCGGTGTTCCGGCGCGGAGTGCGG
>JAJXWE010000120.1 GCA_021781775.1 Pseudomonadota bacterium
GCGGCGGAAGGGGATCTGCGCCAGCGACTGGCCCACGAGGTGCGGCGCGGCAAGGTCGACTGCACGCTCACCTACCGGCCGACCCAGGCCTCTGCGGCGAGCCTCGAGGTGGACACGCTCGCGCTCGAGCGGCTCACCGCCCGCGTCGGCGAGCTCGGCCGCGCCTTCCCGGCGGGCGCAGTGAATCTGCTCGAAGTCCTGCGCTGGCCCGGCATCCTCAAGGACCCCGGCACCGGCGGCGAGGCGCTGCTCGCGGCGGCCCGGGAGCTGTTCGAGGCGGCCGTGGCGGAGCTGTGCGCGGCCCGCAACCGCGAAGGCGAGAAGCTGCGCGAGGTGCTCGAAAAACGCTGCGCGGCGCTCGAGGTTCTGGTCAGGCAGGTCCAGGGACGCCTCCCGGAAGTGCAGGCCCGCCTCACCACGCGGGTCCGTGAACGGATCAAGGAGCTCGCCGGGGGGGCCGACCCGGACCGGCTCGAGCAGGAAATCGCACTCCTGCTGCAGCGGCTCGATGTCGACGAGGAGCTCGAGCGGCTCGCGGGCCACATCACGGAGGTCCGCCGCGTGCTCGGGGGGCGCGAACCGGCCGGCCGGCGACTCGACTTCCTGATGCAGGAGCTGAACCGCGAGGCTAATACGCTCTCCTCGAAGTCCCAGGACCTCGAGACCACGCGCTGCGCGGTAGACATGAAGGTCCTGATCGAGCAGATGCGCGAGCAGGTGCAGAATTTGGAATGATCTGCGGAAGGAATTCCCGTCGGCGAGCTATCCGCCCGCTGCTTTCACGAACTCGCCGTAGCGAATACTCAGGCGGTTGCGGTCGGGGTAGTCCCTTTCCCGCCGCGGTAGATGCAGCGACCTGCCATCCAGTGCCTTGAGAGACTCGAGCAGCGGTCCATCGCGCTGATCCAGGAGTCGGGATGCGACGTGGAGCCGATAGTCCGGGTCTATGCCGATCAAGTGTGCATCGAAGGCTGCATGGTGGATCTTCGAGAGTGGAATGCCGTTTGGAATCACTGGCTGCCCCAGTTTCTCGTCGCCATCGGCGACTATATGCGCCGCATCCAGCAACATCGGCTCCGGCAGACCCGACAGGGCGCAACGTCCGGAATAGGCACCGATTACGGCCTCGCGGAACGTGGCCTGGTGCAGGCGCTGTTTGACGGTACGCATGGCATAGCGCCGCTCGGCGACAACATCCGTCACGGCAGCCGCATCCGCAATTGACACCAGAAAGCTCACCCGAGCGCTGAGGGATGCGCCTTCCCAGCCGGTGATGCGCGTGCGGAAGAACATGTACTTCCCCGGCGACACTCCCACGAAGTAGATCACCGCAATGCCCGCCTCCATTGCCTCGCGCAGCCACCGGTTATCGGCGGCATCCGGGTCCGTGCCCATGAACGCGTAGTCAACAGCATCGATACTTCGATAGATCTGCTGATGCACGCTCCTCTGATCGTCGTACCGGACTTTCGCACCGGGCTTTGGAAAAACCGTACGAATGGAAAGGAGCCATTGCAGCCGTCGGGGCTTGAAAATTCCGCGCTGAGGATTGATGAGCGGTACCCGCTCGCCCAGATAGCTGAAGCCGGCTCTTAGCTGTTCCGAGGTTACGATGTGATCTGGACCGGCGATGAGCTCTAGATGGGCGATGGCGGCCGATCGGACGGCAAGATCTTCCAGGTCGTTGGTCATCACGCCGGCGTGACCAGGGGCACCGTCGGGAAGTAGCCCCTGTAGCGACCCACATCGCGCGTCAGGATCGAGCATCTGACGACTGCCGCATGCGCGCCAATGTAAAAATCCGGCAGTACGCCTTGCTTGCTTCCTTTGCGGCGGCGGTACTCCAGGAACACCTTCCCGGCAAGAAACAGCGCCTCGCGGGGTATCGTTTCCACCGCGAGCCTGGCTTCGGCGACCACCTGCTCCAGTTCTTCGATGCGCTCGAAGGCCATAGACAGTTCGGAATAGATCACGGCGTTGATCGCCAGACGGTCGGTGAGAGCGGCCGATTCGAGCTGCGCCTGCGACCATGCCGCCCATTCTGGATCATCCTCGAGGACATCAAGCAACACATTGGTGTCAACCAGGATCATCGCTTCAGCCGCCGCGCGTCAGCGCCAGGATCTCCTCCGTCCTCATTTTCACCGTGGCCCGGCCGCGAAGCTTGGCGAACACGCTCTTGCGCGCTTTGGAAGCGCGGCCAGCCGGCCGCAGCAGGACTTCTCCGGTGCCCAAGCGCTCGAAGGTCACGGCCATACCGGGCTTAAGCCCGAGATAGTCGCGTACGCTCTTGGGCACTGTGACCTGCCCTTTGCTGGTTACGTTGGTTGCCATAGAAGTAATACCTCTCTCTCCGATAGTATTACTTTACTGCAGCGTACACCCTGTGCCAAGTGAGGGCACGAGCTCGAGCGAGTGGGCAAAGTCGTGGAGCAGCCGTTACCGACGCTCGTTGCGGCACCATCGAGGCGGCCGGAGGACTGTAGCTGGCCGTGTATCTAAAGAGATTTGAAGCGGATATTATCTTTTTGAATCAACGCGATACACCCTTCTACGCGAGCAGGTGCAGAACGCCGAATAGCGTTGATGGACACCCGAGCGCCCAGCGTTGCCCCGTCGGGGACTGAAGTTCCAGTGATTCCGGCCGGCAGCCTCTCGTCGGCGCGATAGCGGGCTTATCCCCCGGGTCCCTGTCCGTCGCTCGATGCGCACCGTGGCCTGCTCCATCCGGATACCGTGCGTACGCCGCACACGGCGCGCGAGTCAGCCGCTGCGCCGCTTGGTGGCCTTCCAGTCGCGGTTGATCCGATTCAGATCGAACCCCTTCGGGTCGAATACACCGCCCACCCAGCGCGCCAGCTCGTCATACTGCTCGTGGCGGCGGTCGGCGAGTATCCTCAGAAACTCACCGTAGGCATGCGGACCGCCGACATCCTCGGGCGGGCAGGCATTCTCGCCGGCGAGGCAAATCGGTCGCGTCGCATCGCTGCACGCCGAGGGCCGCACCGGCTCGATGACAATCCGATGCACCCAGCCGTCTCCCATGTCGTAGCGGTACTCGCATTCCCCCCGCGGCCCGAGCTCGGCCGCCACGGCAGCAACCGAGACCCGCCGTTCATCGCGATAGCGACTGGCCTCCTCCTCGGACTCCGCCTCAGCGATCCACCAGTCGGGCGCCACCAGAGCGGCGCCGATCTCAAATTCATGCGCGTGGGAGTCCGTCCAGCCCATCACCCACTGCAGGTAATGGTGCAGCGTCGCGAGTGTCCAGTTGTTCGGAACGAGCACCCGTCGCCACACCAGAGGCACCACGTCCAGCAGTTCGATGCGCAGCGCCACGGCTTCAGGTCGAGGTTGTTTGGGCATTGGCTCTCTGCTTCATCCCGGATAGTCACCGCGAAGGAATCCTGCGCGCACTGTGGACGGCGACGAAGACTCACGCCGCACAACGATCTTACCGCCTGCGCTTGCCGGTCCGATCAAATCCCTGCGGCCGGCAGCAGCAAGCGCGCTCTGGACCCGCCGGCGAGATCACCGCAGAACCCGAGAGATACATCTCTCGCGTGCTGGCGAGACGATGCGGTCCACTCGGCGCTCCCGAAGGACAGCCTGGGGAAGCGGCGCGCTGCGCCTCGAAGCACCGGACAGCCCCTCATCCGACTTGCCGCGGTGGGATATCGGAACGTGTTGACCCATTGTTCCGACCGCTGTAGGAAGGCGATCGCCGTCAGAAGAATAGCATTTCTCTGCGCGGGTTCCGAGCGTGCCGGGCACGTCGCGACGATCTGCTATGTGCAGGTTGAGTCGGGTGCGGCGAATCCGCTCAACCCGCTGACGCGCCTCACCCACACCCTCAACAACGCGCGCAACGAGACGCAACGCCGCCGATGCCGGATGCGATTGCCATGCTCAGTACCGGCCCTGCCGGAGGGTGTGCTCGCGCATAACCCGGGACGGGATGACGCGTCAGACAAGGCGCGGATACCGGGCCGATGCGCAGTGTCCGGCGGTCGAGTAGACCGGCCGGGGCGCCCCAGGTCCCGAGTGAAGTCCGCGACCCCGTGCCCAGGCTGGGCTGCTCACTCGCACACGGGGCGCAGACGCGCACCGACTCGCGGCTGCGTCCGCAACGACGCAGCCGGCCGTCCGGCGCGGTGGCCCCGCCGGACGGCCGGTGTCCGCACCCTCAGATCATCGTCATGGGAATGCCGGCGAGATAATCGCGCTTGCCGAGCTCAACGCCCGAATGGCGCAGGATCCCGTACGCGGTGCTGATGTGGAAATAGAGGTTCGGCAGCACGAAGTGGTTGAAGTAGTCCACCCCGCGCATCTTCGCCTTGTTCTCACGACCCATCGGGAAGATCACCTCGCGCTCGGCCGAACCGTCGATCCTGGCCTTGTCGAGCGTTTTGACGAAGGCGATCGTCTTGGCGATGCGTGCCTTCAGCTCCGCAATCGTCTGCTCGGTGTCTTCGTGCTTGGGCGGCTCGATGCCGGCGAGCCGCGCACCGCCATTCTTGGCCGAGTCGCAGGCAATCTGCACCTGGCGGGTGAACGGGAACATGTCCGGAAACAGCCGCGCGTTGAGGAGTACCGCCGCGTCGATCTTCTTCGCCGTGGCATAGGCTTCCGCCTTGTCGAGCATCGAGCCAAGTGCGTTGAGTCCGATCTCGAACGATGAAAGCGCTGCGTTTGACATCGACATGAAGTGACCTCGTGGTGGAGTAAGTAATGCCTTGTGCCGCGGGCGCCGTCCACCCTGGCGAACGAGCGTGGCTCGCGTCCCTGCGGGAATGATGCCTTTGCAACGATGCCGCCGGGTGCACCATGCGACGAGCCGAGACCGCGCTGCGACGGCACAGCGGTCTGCTCGCCGAGCATCGCCGGCGGCTCTGCGCCCGGTGCGCAGTCGATGGGCTAGACCGCCGCGGGGCGCCCCCACACTCGGGCGTTCGTGACGCGAGCCATGCCGCCTCCTGCCGGCACCGCGCCCGCGCTGACCGCTTCCGCACGGGTTGCCACGGCGTGACGGCGAATACCTCCAGATGCCGTCCATCTTCTCACAGGTCGTCGCATGCTTCAGCCCTCTGTGCCTCGTCACGGGCGACGAGCAGGGCGTCGGTCGCTGCCACATCCGCGAACTCGTGCCGGGCGGTGCGCCGGTGAATCGCGGGACCGGGATGATCACCGTGACTGGATTGCAGGGTGCCGCAAGCGTTGCGCAGCGGACCCCGCCGGGGGCCCGCAGACCATTGCGCCGAGCTTCGCGAAGGTCTGCCCGAGCACCTTCAATGCCCTGCGGATGCTCGGCGACAGGACGGATGCTGCTGAGGCGGCCGTGCTCGGTTGCCGCACCCACGCGCGGCTGCGGAACGCTCGCAGCGAAACCGCCCAGGTGGTTGCCTTGCGGGGCCGGCAGGATCTTTACATCCTGCAATGAGCCGTCCGCGGCACACCGTCCAACATCGGACTCGCGCTCGACAGATCCGGTTGGCTCCAGCGGCTCGATCGACTGCATCCGATCCCGGGGTGCTCCCCGGGGCCGGACCGCAGGACAGGGCTGGCGTTTCGCGCCCCGCTCGCGGTAACGTGACGCGCATGACTCGCGGGGCGCTCCGAAAACCACTTCCCTGAGGCCGAGGCCAGAGCACGATGCCCCTCTCCAGTTATCAGTACTTCCCGATCACGCTGCCGTTCCTGCTCGTGCTCGGCGGCGCGCTCGCGCTCCTCGCTGCGCTGGTCGCACTGCGGCTGCTGCGCTACGCGTCCGAATCGATGCAGATCAGCGAGCTGACGCTGCTGGTCATCCTCGGCCTCTCGCTCATCGGCAGCTACGTCAACATCCCGGTGGCATACCTGCCCGCCCACCGGATCCTCACAGCCGATGAGATTCACTTCTTCGGCATGACCTACGTGATCCCCGTCGTGCGCGAGACGCGTGCAACGGTGGTCGCCGTGAACCTCGGCGGGGCGGTGATTCCGGTCGTGCTGTCACTGTATCTGCTCGTGAGACACCGGC
>JAJXWE010000121.1 GCA_021781775.1 Pseudomonadota bacterium
AATCGGACCGGCAATTTGGGCATGAAAATCAGGGGGACGGCACGCAGCGCCACGCCGATGTCGTCGTTGACGCATCGCTCGGCTGCCGTATACGCTCCTTTCCGTTGCTCCAATAACTGCAATTCAGCTCGCCTGCGCACATGGAACAGGGATTCAAGCGGCCCGCAGGGTGTGCGCTTATGCTGGCACTAGTTTCCTGGACAGTGTGCGGTCGCGCCCGAGCCGGCACAGTGCCATTGCAGGCCGGTTCGGCTACCGCGTTTCGCGTCGACGCGAAACATCCCGAGACGTTCAGTCTGCGCATCGCGCCGGGCAGTGCGGTCGAGGTGCGAATCAGGCAGCAACGCGGGCCCATGCTGCTGAAAATACGCCCCCCGCAGGGGCGGGCGCTCACGCCGCGCTACTGCCAGAGCGGCGTCGAGTGTGTCTTACCGGTGACTCTAGTGGCCCCGGCGGGCGGCATTTACCGGTTGACCCTGAGTTTCTTTGTGCACTGCTGCATGCAGCAGCAGCAGGCCGCAGGCACCATTCGCGTCTCAACGATGCGTGCCGCGACAGCGACCGATCGCTTGCGGGCCGAGGCAGAGCAATACGTCGCGCGCGCCGAGTGGGCGCAGATCAATGGATCGAGCAAGACGTGGCCTGGGGCTTTGCAGGATTACCGTGCCGCGATCCGCATTGCGCGCAAGATCGGCGATATCTGGCTGCTGCGGGTCGCGTTGCCGGACGAGGCCCGCCTCGACACCTACGAACTGGATCACTATCACGCCGCCTTGCGGCTGGCCCGCGCCGCCGTTCGTCTTCCGTATGGCAAGGACCAGGCTGATCAGGAGTTCGCCCTGTTTGCCTACGGACTGGTGTGCCAGTATCGGGCACGCTATGGCGCTGCGATCCGGGCCGAGCGGCAGGCGCAGACCATCGCCGCGCAGCTCGGAGAACTTCAAGGCGAGGACATCATCGTCGGCAATCTCGCCGGCGTGTACGAGCAGATTGGCCGCACCGGACTGGCCTTACGCAGCGCGCACCAGTCCCTCGCTATCGCGCGGCAGATCGGCGACGGCAAGGGGGTCGACTATAACCTGGAGCTGATCGCTGAGCTGTACAGCGATCGGGGGGAATTCAATCGCGCGTTCGCTTACTTTCAACGTGCCCTGGAGTCGGTGCGCCACTACCCGTACCCCGACAGCGAGGCGCGTTCCTGGATCGGTCTCGGGGAGTTGTACGACACGCTGAACGAGCCGGCGCAAGCACGCGCGGCGCTGCTCAAGGCGCGACGCATCGCCACCGCGGCGCACGATTCCACCGCCTTGTTCCGGGTACTGATGGACAGAGCAGTCGTCAAGCGCCAGGAGGGTGATCTGCGCTCGGCACTCGCCTACGACCAAAAGGGTGTCGCGCGGGCGGCCGCGCTGGGACTCCCCCGCCAGCAATCGAATCTCATGCTCGATCTCGGCCGGGACTACGCCGCGCTCGGCGAGCACCGGCGGGCGATGAGCGCCTATCGAGGAGCGATTGCGCTCGCCCGGCGGATCGATCAGCTCGAAGTCGAGGCCGCCGCGTGGCTCGCCTTGGGCGATGAGGAGACCCGCAGCGGACATTTCTCGCCGGCGCAGACCGACTACATTGAGGCCCTCGATGTGGGCCGCAGACTTTACAGCCCGCTGATCGAGGCGAGCGCTCAAGGGAGTCTTGCCCGCCTGGACTTCAAGCGCGGCGCGCTCGAGCGAGCGCGCAGGCGCATTGCGCGTGCGCTGAAGCTGATTGGAGCGGTGCGATCAACCGTGATCACACAGCACCTGCGCACGGAATATTTCGTGTCGGAGCACGGCTATTACGATCTCGGCGTCGGCATCCTGATGGCACTGCGCCAGCGCCATCCCGGCAAGGGTTATGCGCGCGCTGCGCTGCGGCTCGTCGAGCGGGCCCGGGCCCGCTCGCTGCTCGACGCGCTGCATAGCGCCGGCCAAACCGACGCGGCTCTCCTGCCGAAGGACTTGGCCAACAGGATGCACCACGTCGAAGCTGCGCTCGATATTGCGTACGCGGACTGGCGCGATCTTCTGCAGGATCCGAGTGCCAGCGCGAGCCGCTTCGCCGCGCTGCGCAAGCACATTGGCGCGTTGCGCCGTACGGCCGCCATTCTCGAAGCTCTGGCGCGGGCACGGGGTGGACGGTATACGGCGCTGGCCGATGCGCACCCGGCCAGCTTGCGTCAACTCCAAGATCGCACCCTTGGACCGCACGCCGCGCTGTTGGAGTACTGGATCGGTGCGCAAGGCGGCTATGTCTGGCTCGTGCGCCGCCACTCGGTAGGGGTGTTTCCCGTTCCGGGTGCCGCAGCAATCACGCCCGAAGTGCGCGCGCTGCGCCGCGCGCTCACCGCGCGATCACGCACTGTTCCCGGGGAGAGCTTGCAGGCGCGTATCGCCCGTATCGCCTCGGCAGACGCGCGTGTGGGCCGACTCGACCGCTCGCTCGGTGCACAATTGCTGCCGACAGTGCCCCTGTTGCGCGGGCTAAACACGCTGTATGTCGTGGTGGACGGACCGCTCTTTGGCGTGCCGTTTGCGGCCTTGCACCCCTCCGGTCGCGGCCGCGCGCTCGTTGATTCGGTGGCGGTGCTGGAAGAGCCGTCGGCATCGGTATTGTCCTTTGTCGCCCGGCTTAAACCGGCACGTGCCAGTGGCCGGATCGCTCTTTTCGCCGACCCGGTATACAACCGTAACGACCCGCGCCTAACGGTCGCCGCGCGCCGCCGAACCGGACCGAGCAGATCGGTCCTGCTGACCTGGGCGCCGCAAGCGTACCTGGCTCACCTTGCCCGTCTGCCCGCCTCGCGGGCCGAGGCACTGGCGGTCGCAAGACTCAGCGACAACCGCGCCGCGTTGCACCTGGGTTTCGACGCATCGGTGACTGCGGTTCAGCAGACCGACTGGCACCAGGTGGCAGTCGCGCATTTCGCCGTTCATGCCCTGCTTGATGCCGATCATCCGGGACTGTCCGGACTCGTGCTCTCGCTGTATCACCGCAATGGCACCCCGGCGCGAGGAGTGCTGTGGCTGCGCGACATCTACGCGCTGCATATGCCGGTCGACCTGGTGGTACTGAGCAGTTGCCGCACGCTTGGCGGACGCGACGTGCCCGGTGAGGGAATGGTCGGTTTGTTCCGCGCCTTCCTGCTCTCGGGCGCACATGCGATTCTCGGTACGCTCTGGCGTGTTCAGGACCGCTCGGCAGCGCGGTTTATGCGGCTCTTCTATGCCAATCTGCTGCAGCGCAGAATGAGCCCCGCCGAGGCACTGCGGGCCGCGCAACGCACCTCGATGCGGTCGTTGAGATACGCCTCACCGTACTATTGGGCTGCATTCTCGCTCGAGGGCGTGGGAGCGCCGCTGCAGTCAGCAAGCCCCATCCAGAGCGCGCGACGGTGAATCGGTGGCAACTAAATGAGCCGGCGTTCGCGGCGCTGCTGCGCGCGCTGGATTCCGATCGCGTCGAGGCAGGCCGCAAATACGAGCGGTTGAGGCGTCGCTTGTCGCGGTATTTCGCGCTGCACGGCGTCCCGCACCCGCTCGAGGCCGGCGATGAGGCGTTCAATCGGCTCGCCAAGCGCTTGAGCGAGGGCGAGTCGGTGCTCAACCTCGAGGCTTATCTGGCTGGAATCGCGCGTCTCGTGATGCTCGAGGAACGCCAGAAACTCGGCCGCGAACGCCAAATGCTGTCGCAACTCGCCGGTCCCGAAACCACCGCCGAGGAGGACGACAGTGTGCTGCTTGCGCTCGAATCCTGCCTCGCCGAGCTGCCTGGGGATGCCCGGACGTTGATTACCCGTTACTACGTTGGGCGCGGCCGGGAGCGTATGCGAACGCGTGAGAAGATTGCTCGGGAACTCGGACTATCGGCAAACGCGCTGCGCAACCGGGTGCTGCGGCTGCGCCAGAGCCTGGAGCAGGCGGTGAGCGCCCGGCTCAAAGAGTCAGTGCGTGATGTATCGGCCGAGCGGAACACGAATAGCGAGGAGACACGATAGATGCCCACCGAGGGGACAGACATCTCCCGGGAGCAGTTGGTTGCCTACCTGCTCGGGGAGCTTCCGGCCGAGGAACTCGCAGAACTCGACCAGAAGATGCTGTGCGACAGCGCATTTGCCACTGCGGCCGAGGCTCTGCGCACGGACCTGCTGGATGAGTATGCGACCGGCGAGGCAACCGGGGAGCGCGACAGACTCCGGCGCGCGCTGAACGTCGCGGGCGACTTCGACCGCCCCGTGCAGCTCGCGCGGGCGCTTCACATCCACCTCTCGCTCGCCGAGCGGCAATTCGGCTCGCGGCGCCGACCCCGCAGGCGCCCGGCGGCTATGCCGATCGTGCGCTGGGCGTTGCCCTTGGCAGCCTGTCTGGTGTTGGGATTTGGTGCCTGGCAGTACTGGCTCGGGCGCCACCGCGACATCGGGGTGTCCGCGGTGAATGGCAGTCCGGCATATACGCTGCTATTGAGGCCCGATCGATTGCGCGGCGGCGGTGTGCAGCGCGTCGTGCGGCTGCCGGCCGGCCTGACAGCGCTGCCGGTTCAAATCGTGGTTCCGCGAGGCACTCAATCCGCGGATGTGATCCTGCAGGGCCCCGCGGGCTCCACGCGCATCCGGGCTCTGGCAGTCCAGAGCCTCTCCGGCACTTCATTCGTGCAGTTGACTGTGCCAAGGTCGGCGCTACCGCCTGGAGAGTACCGGATCACGGTGCATGCCGCGGGCGGTGAGGCTCCAACCGTCAAGCACTACTGGGTTGCAGTCGTTTCGCCCTGACGGGCGGCCGATGAGCATCCTCCAAGCAGGATCGGGGCGCGTGAACCGCACGCGCATCGCCCTGGCGCCGATGCAATCCATGTCCGGCTTTCCGTGCGTCCCCGAAGTCGATCTGGTGGGTAGGCCGTGCCGGATAAGCCGTTCCCGGCTGCCGAGCGGGTGATCGTGCGCTCCTTGATGAGCTCTTCACCTCGGAGTCCCTCGAGCAGGCCACCGACATTATTGTGCTCCGCCCAAACAGACTCGGCAAAAGCATGATCGCGAAGAACCTGCTGCACCAGCCGATGCTGCACGGCTATCGTCGATAGCCGTTGGTGATCGGATAGCGCCAGTCGCGGCCGAACGCGCGGCGGCTGACCCGCACGCCCGGGGGCGCCTGGCGGCGCTTGTACTCGTTGCGCTTGACCAGATCGAGCACCCGTCCGACGATCACCCGATCGAAGCCGCGCGCGGCGATCTCATCGACCGAGAGGTCCTCCTCGATGAACGCCGCGAGGATCGGATCGAGCACCTCGTAAGGGGGCAGGCTGTCGGAGTCCCTCTGGTCGGCACGCAGCTCCGCCGAGGGCGGCCGCTCAATCACGCGCTGCGGGATCACCGGGGCGACCGCATTGCGGTAGGCGGCCAGCCGGTACACCAACAGCTTGCTGCAGTCCTTGATGGGCGCGAAGCCGCCGGCCATGTCGCCGTAGAGCGTGGCGTAGCCGACGGCCATCTCGCTCTTGTTGCCCGTGGTGAGCAGCATCCGTCCGGTCTTGTTCGACAGCCCCATCAGCAGCAGCATGCGGCAGCGCGACTGGATGTTCTCCTCGGTGGTATCCGCGGGCAGCCCAGCGAATTCTCCGGCGAGCGTCGCGAGCGTCGCCTCGAACATGCTCTCGATCGACAGCACGCTGTAGCGGACCCCGAGCAGCCGGGCTTCCTCCTGGGCATCGGTGAGGCTCATCTGCGCGGTGTAGCGCGAGGGCATCATCACCGCGTGCACACGGTCGGCGCCGAGCGCATCGACCGCGATGGCGAGGGTGAGAGCCGAGTCGATCCCGCCCGACAGCCCCATCACCACGCCCGGGAATCCATGCTTGTTCACGTAATCGCGCACGCCGAGCACGAGCGCGCTGTAGACGCTCGCCGCCTCGCTCAGCTCCGGCGCGACCTCTCCGGGCCGCGGCACGACCCGGCCCGCCTCGCGTGTGAAGTCGGCGCAGAACAGG
>JAJXWE010000122.1 GCA_021781775.1 Pseudomonadota bacterium
GACTGGCGGCGGACGCTGCCGCAGAATCTGCCGAACTATTTCTTCATCAACATTCCGCCTGCGAGCCGCGCGGCGTTCCAGACGTTCCTGCGTGACCAGGGAGCGCGGCCGACGCGCATGCTACCGCTGCTGCGCGGCCGGCTGACGGCCATCGGCGGACACCCGCTCGACTCGGTCCACTTCGCCGACCCGCGTGCCGAGCGCTTCGCCACGCGCGAGCAGAACTTCACTTGGTCGGCTGAGCCCGGCCGCGACAACCGCGTCGTCGCCGGGCGCTGGTGGGGGCCGGCCGAGTACGGCCAGCCGCTGGTGTCGGTGTCGAGCGAGTTCATGCGCTGGCTGGGCTTGCGGCTTGGCGAGTCGCTGACGTTCGACATCGCCGGGAGCACACTGACGGTGCGCGTCGCAAGCGTGCGCAAAGTGCAGTGGGATAGCTTCAAGCCGAATTTCTTCCTCGTGTTCGCCCCGGGTCTGCTGGAGAAACAGACGGGTACGTACCTCACGAGCGCGTACCTGACCGCGCGCCAGGCGCGCGCGCTGGCGCAGGTGGCCCGTCGCTTTCCGAGCGTGTCGATCTTCGACATCGACGAGCTGCTGCGCGACGTGCGTACGATGCTCGACAAGGCCATCCTGGCCGTTCAGAGCATGTTCGTGTTCACGCTTGTCGCGGGCCTGACGGTGCTGCTCGCCGCGGTACAGGCCAGCCGCGAGCAGCGCCGGTACGAGAGCGCGGTGCTGCGCACCCTGGGGGCGAGCCGTGCAACCGTGACGCAGGGTGTCCTCGCGGAGTTCGCGGCACTCGGGGCACTCGCCGGGCTGATCGCCGCGGGCGGCGCGAACGTGGCCGCCTGGTATCTGACGCGCCAGGTTCTGAACCTGGCCTACACGTTCAACGGGACCGTCTGTCTCATCGGCATCGGCGGGAGCACACTGCTGGTGGCGCTGAGCGGTTGGCTCGCCACCCGTCCGGTGTTGAATCAGCCGCCGCTCGCCGCCCTGCGCCAGGGCGCCGACTGATCTGTTGCCGTCGCCGGCTCAAGGCCGCTCATGGCGCGGCACGGCCGTTCGAGGCGTTGGCGTTCGGCTGCGAGTTGCGCACCTCACCGCGGGCGGCGCGGATAGGGCGTTCCATCCCGGTGCAGGAACCCCCGGCTGCCCGCGCGCAGCGCGAGGTCGATGTCCGGATACGCCACTGCGTCCTGCTCGGGTCGGCGCGCGCCGATCTCGAGGAGCACCGCCTCGCGCCCACTACGGTTCTGCAGATGATGGGCGTCGGAATCGCCTGCGGCGAAGCCGGCGCACTCGCCGGTCCCGAGCACCTCCTCTCCCGTCCCGGTGACGAGCACGACCTCGCCCTCGAGCACGTAGACGAATTCGTCCTCGGCCGTGTGCCAGTGGCGCTGGCTCGACCAGCCGCCCGGCGGCAGCCGCAGCAGGTTGACGCCGAACTGCTTCAGGCCGGCGGCATCACCGAGGCGCCAGCGCTTGCGCTCCCGGCACGGCTCGTCGTACGGAGCAGGATACCCGCTGCCCATCACCATGGATGTATGGTCGAGGTCGATTCGCTTCATCGGTTTCATCTCCTGCGGCCAGCGCTCTAAGATACCTCGCCGGACCACATCGCTTCCAACAGGGCGCACGCAGCGCCAGTCGCGGACCGCGCCGCTCGGCCCGACCGGTCCGCATCGCCCCTCCGGCGGCGCTGGCCGCGTGACGGCCATCGAGCGTGACGCCGGACTCGCGGCACGCGCACGGGACTGCCTGGTCTGATTCCCGACGGTCAAGGGGGTCCACACGGCGACGGCGCAACGCTGCCCTTCTGTGCCCGGACGTGATCCACGCCAACGCCGACGTGATGCATCTCGCGGAGGCGTGGCTGAATTCGCCGGCCGAGGGCGGCCGATGCCAACCTCCCGCCGGGCAGCACGCCGGCCGTCGATCGCGCAAAGACGATGCGCTCCGGGTTCTCCTTCCGGATCCGGCGGCAGGGGAAGACATCCGAGGCGCGCCGCCGGTGTCCCGTCGGGCTGGTTCCGGCCAACGACATGCGGTACGCAGCCGCCGCGGCTGCCCTGGCGGCGGGGTATGCCGACGGTCGTTGGCGCACGGTCACCCGGTGGGTTCGCGGCGGCGCAGTTGCGCCCGAGCGGTGTTCGCTGCGGGGCGCGAACGGGTGCCTGGCACAGGATTGAGGCCGCCCCGGCGCGACGGTCGGCTCACGGCGGCGCTTTGCCCAGGATGAGATCGGCGGCCTTCTCGGCGATCATGATCGTCGGCGCGTTGGTGTTGCCGCTCACCAGCGTCGGCATGACCGAGGCGTCGACGACGCGCAGGCCGTCGAGCCCGCATACCCTCAACTGCGGATCCACCACGGCGGCCGCATCGCTGCCCATCCGGCATGTCCCGACCGGGTGATACTCGGTCTCGGCCGCCGCGCGAATGAATTCCTCGAGCGCCGCGTCGCTGTCTCGCCCATCGCCCGGAAAGACCTCCGGCCCCAGATAGCCGCGCAGCGGCGCCTGCGCATAGATGTCGCGGGCCCGCCGAATACCGGCGATGAGCGGGGCGAGATCGGCCGGCTCGCTGAGATAGGCCGGATCGATGCGCGCGGGCGCCGCCGGGTCGGGCGAGGCGAGACGGATCGTGCCACGGCTGGCGGGACGCAGATAACACACATGCAGCGTCATGCCGTAGCCGGGCATCCGGCGCCGGCCGTGGTCGACCACGTACGCGGGAATGAAATGCAGTTGGACGTCCGGCGTGGCGGCGGCGGTACGCAGAAATGCCCCGGCTTCCGCGACGTTGCTCACGCCGGCGCCCGTCTTGAACAGCGCGTAGCGCAGCGCAGTGCGTGCGGCCCCGAGGCCACGCGCCAGTGGATCCAGCGTCACCGGGCGGGTGCAGGCCCGGATGACATGGACGTCCAGGTGGTCCTGCAGGTTGCGTCCGACGCCCGGCAGATCGTGCCGCACGGTCAGACCCTGGGCACGCAGCTCGTCGGCCGGGCCGATGCCCGAGAGCAGCAGCAGCTGCGGGGAGTTGATCGCTCCGGCGGCGAGCAGCACCTCACGCTCGGCGCGCACCGCAAGCGGCGTACCGCTGCGGGCGTATTCCACCCCCACCGCGCGGCGACCCTGCAGCAGGATGCGCAATGCGAGCGCGCCGGTGACAACGGTGAGGTTCCGCCGCCCGGCAAGCGGGTGCAGGTAGGCGCTCGAGGCGCTGCAGCGCCGGCCGTCCCGCTGCGTTACCTGGTACCGGCCTGCGCCCTCCTGCGCGCGGCCGTTGAAATCCGCATTGCGTGCCAGCCCGCTCGCCACCGCGGCCTCCACGAACAGATCGCTGAGCGGATTGGTGTAACGACGATCGCACACGTTGAGCGGCCCGCCGCGCCCATGCCAATCGTCGTGCAGCGCTTCGTTGTTCTCGGCGCGGCGGAAGTAGGGCAACACGTCCTGGTAAGCCCAGCCCGGACTGCCGCCGGCGCACCAGCGGTCGTAGTCCTGCG
This sequence comes from Pseudomonadota bacterium, assembly GCA_021781775.1. Classification (GTDB taxonomy): domain Bacteria; phylum Pseudomonadota; class Gammaproteobacteria; order Steroidobacterales; family Steroidobacteraceae; genus 13-2-20CM-66-19. The sequence goes on from JAJXWE010000122.1 coordinate 3,509, forward strand.
GCTGCCCGCGGATGTAGACCATGGCGTTGATCGAACTCGACCCGCCAAGCGTCTTGCCGCGCGGCCAGAACAGGCGCCGGCCCCGCAGCTCGGCCTGCGGTTCGGTCTCGTAGAGCCAGTTGACCTCGGGCGTGATGAGCCGGGCGATACCCGCAGGCATGCGGATCAGGAACGAATTGTCGCGACCGCCAGCCTCGAGCAGCAGCACCCTGACTGACGGGTCGGCGCTCAGCCGATGCGCGAGCACGCAGCCGGCCGATCCGGCGCCGACGATGATGTAGTCGTAGGTCGAATTCATCTGCGCTCCGCGGCGCCGCTCAGCCCCAGGGCCGCTTGTGCTTGCGCTCGCCGCGCGCCGCGGCCTGCTTGCGGTCGCGGTGCGGCTGCGCCACTGCGCGCCGGCCGAACTGGCTCGGCGCCACGCCCGCGGCGGTCAGGGCATCGCGCTTGCGCTGCGCGTTCGTGCGCGGAATCCTGATGCAGGCTTTCTTCATTTCCACACCCCTCAAGATGGGCGCCGCATCCCCTGCCTCAGGAGGCGCCCGGATGCGGCCGGTGCCGCTTGAGAAAAGCGATCGCCACGGGCACCAGCGACACACCGATGATGATGACGGTCACCAGTCCGAAGTTGCGCTTCACGAAAGGCACGTTGCCGAAGAAGTAGCCGCCCCAGAGAAACAACGACACCCATGCCGCGCCGCCGACGATGTTGTAGCCCTGGAAGCGGCCGTAGGGCATCCGTCCGACGCCGGCCACGAACGGCATGCACGTGCGGACGATCGGCAGGAAGCGCGACAGCGCGACCGCCCGCCCGCCGTGGCGCAGGAAGAACTGCTCGGTGCGGCGCAGATAATCGACCTTCAGCAGCCGATATCGGCCACTGAAGGCCGGCGGGCCGATCAGCCGCCCGACGCCGTAATTGACCGTGTTGCCGAGCACGGCCGCCACGGCCAGCACCAGCGTGGCGAGCGGCGCGCTCAGCGTGCCGCTGGTGTCCACCGCCGCCACGGCCCCGACGCCGAACAGCAGCGAATCACCGGGCAGGAACGGGGCGATCACCAGCCCGGTCTCCGAAAAGATCACCGCGAACAGAATGGGATAGGTCCACACGCCCACCTGCCCGAGCAGGGCGGTGAGGTGCTGGTCCAGATGCAGCACGAAATCGATGAGCCAGGCGATCATCGGCACAGTCTAGCGGGCATGGCGCTCGAGCCACAGCCGGGGATCGACCGGAGCGGTGCCGCGGCGGATCCCGAAGTACAGCTCCGGCCGGGCCGCCCCACCACTGTCGCCGGCGGCGGCGATCAGCTGGCCGGCCGCGACCTGCTGCCCGACCCGCGCGTAGAGGTGATCGTTGTGCCCGTAGAGGCTCATGTAGCCGCCGCCGTGATCGACGATGATCAGCAGGCCGAGACCGGCCAGCCAGTCGGCGAAGACCACGCGCCCGGACGCCACGGCGTGCACGGGGGCGTCGAGCCGCGTGGCGATCAGATCGCCATCCCAGCGCAGTCCCCCGGCACGCGGCGCGCCGAAGCGCGCGATCAGTCGCCCGGCCACCGGCCAGGGCAAGCGGCCCTGCAGGCGGGTGAAGCGCTGCGGCGGACGCTCGGCCGGCATGCGCGCCTCGGCCCGGTGCAGTGCCGCGAGCAGCGCCTCCAGACCATGTTGCTGGCGGCGCAGCCGCTGCAGGCGCGCCGCGCGGGTGCGGGTGCGGGCGGCAATGTTCGCCAGGACCTGGCGGCGCTGGGCACTCGCCTGCTCCAGGGCAGTGAGCTTGCTCTGGCGCTGCTGCTCGAGCGCGGCGAGCTGGGTGTCGGCAGTGCGCAGCTGCGTGTCGATCTGCGCGATATGCAGCAGATCTGCCTGGATCGCGCCAATGTCCTCGGCGCGCTGGCGGCCGAAGTAGCTGTAGTAGGCGAACATGCGCTGCATGCGCCCCGGTCCGCCCTGATCCAGCAGCAGCCGCACGGGACCTTGCCGGCCGATCAGGTAGGCAGCGCGCAGTTCCGCGGCCAGCGCGCGGCGCGTACGGGCAAGGTCTGCCTTGCGGGCCTGACGACGGGCGGCCAGCCGCGCGCGGCGGTCCGCGAGGGCGGTGCGCTGGCTGCGCAGGGCGGCGAGCGCTGCCCGGGCGGTCCCGGCGGACTGCTCGGTGCTGCGCAGAGCCTGGGTGAGGCGGTTCTGCTCCAGGCGCGACTGCTCGACCTGGTGGACCACGCGCTCGATCTGCGCCTGAACGGCATGCAACCGGGCCTGGGCGTGGCGGGCAGCGACCTGTGGCGACATCCGCGCCGGGAGCGGGCCGGGACAGCCGAGCGCCAGCGCCAGCGCAACCATGAAAAGCGGCGCGGCGGACCGCGCGGGTTTTCGGGTCATGCCGGATTGCATAGGGGCGCTATAATGCGCGACCTTTTGGCGGCCGATGCGATCTTCTAACCCCTGTGTTCACGGATCATCTTACCCAATACATTCATCTTCATCCCTGGCTGGTCGCGGCGAC
>JAJXWE010000123.1 GCA_021781775.1 Pseudomonadota bacterium
CGAACCGCACCAGAACGAGCTCGGCTCACCTTGAACCTTCATTATCGAGCCCGTCAGGCGCTCGAGGAGTAGTCAGTTTATGGCCATGTCGATGGGATCCAGCAAGGGGCCGATGGTCGAGATCAACACCACCCCGTTGATCGACGTGATGCTCGTGCTGCTGGTGACCCTGATCATTACGCTGCCGGTGATGACCCACTCGGTGAAGATGGATCTGCCGCAGAATCAGCACCAGCCGCCGACCAAGCCGCCCGAGGTCATCAACCTCGCGATTGACTTCGACGGCACGATCACCTGGAACGGCACGGTGGTGCCGAACATGCAGGTGCTCGACGGGTACTTCGCCAGCGAATCGGTGAAGGACCCGCAGCCGGAGATTCACCTCAATCCCGATGGCATGGCCAAGTACGGGATCGTGGCGAAGGTGCTGGCTGATGCCCAGCGCAATCGCCTGACGAAGATCGGCTTCGTCAACACATCCGAATTCGCTCAGTAAAGTCGGTACATCTACCCATGCGAGAACGTTTCATGAAGGTCAAGGGCATAGTGGCGACAGCGGCGCTCGGCGCCGCGCTGGTGTGCGGCGTGAGCCTGCTCGGCGTGCGGGCGGCGCTCGCGGCGCCGGCACCGGCGCTGAGCCGGGATGTCGCGCTGAAGCTGCAGGCAGCGCAGAACGACATCAAGAAGAACGACTTCGCGGCGGGCATCGCCAAGCTCGACCAGGTGGCGGGCATGGCCGATGCGCGCAAGAGCCCGTATGCCATGCACGTGCTCGATCAGCTGTACGTGTTCGCCTACGAGAAGACGAACAACTACCCCAAGCTCGCCCCGAAGCTCGAGGCGCTGATGAGCGACGCGTACGCGACGCCGGCGCAGACCAAGCAGTTCACGGTGGCGCTGGCGCAGATCTACTACCAGCTGCACAACTACCCCAAGGCCGCGCAGTACGGCACCGAGGCGCTGCAGAGGGGCTATGCCTCCAACGCCGCGCAGATGGCGACGCTGGTCGGGCAGGCCTACTACCTGCAGGGCAACTGGAAGCAGACCATCAGCTTCGAGCGCGGTCTGATCGATGCGGCGGTGAAGGCGGGCCAGAAGCCCTCCAAGCAGGCGCTGCAGCTGGTGCAGAGTTCCTGCATGAAGCTGCACGACAACACCTGCCTGCTGAATGCGCTCGAGCAGCTGGTGGTGTACTACCCGCAGCCGCAGTACTGGCAGTACCTGCTGTTCCAGACGTTCAAGAGCATCAAGAGCGATGCGAACCTGCTGGAAGCCTATCGCCTGGCCTTCGCGGTCGGGGTGATGCAGCAGCCGCACGAGTTCACCGACTACGCCGAGCTCGCCATCGAGGCCGGTTCGCCGGGTGAGGCCGAGCAGGTTCTGACCTCGGCGCTCGGGCACAACGTGTTCACCGATCCGCACGCCAAGGCGAAGGCGCAGCGCATTCTGAGCGACGCGCAGAGCCGTGCTGCGAAGGACCAGCAGACCCTGGGCCACACCGCCGAACTCGCTGCCCAGCAGCCGACCGGTGACTCCGACATCCGGGTCGGACTGGCCTACTACGGCTACCAGAAGTATCCGCAGGCGATCCACGAGTTCACCCTCGGCATCGCCAAGGGCGGCCTGAAGAACGAGGCCGAAGCGCACCTGCTGCTCGGCATCGCGCAGCTGAAATCGGGCAACAAGGCGGCGGCGCTCGATGCGTTCAATGCCGTGAAGGGCGACCCGACGCTGCAGCGGCTGGCCGCGCTGTGGAGCCTCAAGGCGCGCTCGGGGGCCTGAGCACAACTCGGGCCGGGATACGGATTCAGGAGAACAGGGAAAATGCAGATTCAAGTCGGACAGCGCATGCCCGCGGGCGTGCTGAAGACGATGAGTGCCGAAGGGCCGAAGGACGTGCGCACCGAGGAGCTCTTCAAGGGCAAGACGGTGGTGCTGTTCTCCGTGCCGGGGGCGTTCACGCCGACCTGCGATGCGAAGCACCTGCCGGGCTTCGTGCAGCTGGCCGACCCGCTGCGCGCCAAGGGCGTGGATCTGGTCGCCTGCATGGCGGTGAATGACGTGTTCGTGATGAACGCCTGGGGCAAGGCCTCCGGGGTGGCGGACAAGGTCATGATGCTCGCCGACGGCAACGGCGAGTACGCCAAGGCGCTCGGCCTGGAACTCGATGGCCGCGCCTTCGGCATGGGGCTGCGAGGTCAGCGCTTCGCGCTGGTGGTGAAGGACGGCGTGGTGCAGCACGCCAACGTGGAGGCGCCGGGGCAGTTCAAGGTCTCCGCCGCCGAGCACGTGCTGAGCCAGCTGTAAGCGAAAGCCCACGCCGCGGGATCCGAATCAGGGGGTTCGCCCGGTGGGCGAACCCCCTTTTTCATGGGCCGGACCCGGGTGCCTCTCGGCGCGGGGCACTGCGCTACACTGCCTCGATGTTCGGCTACACGCTCCGGCGCCTGGTCGGGATCGCTCCGGTCCTGTTGATCCTGCTCACCGTGTCGTTCTTCGTTGTCCGTCTCGCGCCGGGCGGACCGTTCGCCTCGGCGCGCGCGCTGCCGGCGCGCACCCGTGCCGAGCTCGAGCGGCTCTACGGACTCGATCGGCCGCTCGGGGTGCAGTATCTCGACTACCTCGATGCGTTGGCGCACGGCAACCTCGGTCCCTCCTACAGCATGCGCGACGACACGGTCGCGGAGCTGATCGGTGCCGGGCTGCCGGTGAGCGCGACACTCGGCGTCGCGGCGCTGCTGCTCGGCGTCGCGTTCGGCGTGGCGTTCGGGGTCGGTGCCGCGCTGCATCCGGGTGCGGTGCTGGATCGGTTGCTCAAGCTCTTTGCGGCGCTCACCCTGGCGCTGCCGTCGTTCGTGACGGGCCCGCTGCTCGCACTCGCCTTCGGCCTGTGGCTGCACTGGCTGCCGGTCGCCGGCTGGCAGCCGGATGCGCCACGCTTCCTGGTCCTGCCCGCCGTGACGCTCGCTCTGCCGCTCGCGGCGAGCGTGGCGCGGCTGATGCGTGCGAGCCTGCTCGAGGTGCTGCAGGCGAGCTACGTGCGCACCGCGCGCGCACGCGGACTCGGCCGAGCGCGCGTGTTGTGGCACCACGCGCTGCGCCCGGCACTGGTGCCCGTGGTGAGTTACCTTGGGCCGGCGGCCACCTACCTGGTGACCGGCTCGCTCGTGGTCGAGACGGTATTCGAGCTGCCGGGCACCGGGCGGTACCTGGTGCAGGGGGCGATCGACCGGGATTACACCCTGGTGATGGGCATGGTGTTGGTGTACGGGCTGCTGACGCTGCTCGCCAATCTCGCGGCAGACCTGGTGCATGCCTGGCTCGATCCCCGGGTGCGCCATGAGTCGCCCTGAGCGGCGCGGGCGCGGCGGGCTGCGCGGCGCGGCGCTGCTGCTCGGGGTGCTCGTGCTCCTCTCGCTGTTCGGACCCCGGGCCAGCCCGTACTCCTACAGCGCGCTCGACTGGCGTCACCTCGCCGTGCCGCCGGGATTCGCCGGGGAGCACTGGCTCGGTACCGACTCGCTCGGCCGCGACCTGTACGTGCGCACCCTTTACGGGCTGCGCCTTTCGCTCCTGATCGGCGTGCTCGCCAGCGGCGTGAGCGTGCTCATCGGTGTCGCCTGGGGCGCGGCGGCCGGTTGGGTCGGCGGGCGGCTCGATGCCTGGATGATGCGCGTGGTCGATGTGCTCTACGCGTTGCCGTATCTGTTCATCGTGCTGATCCTTGCGGCGCTGTTCGGCCGCGGGAACCTCGCGGTGCTGCTCGTCGGCATCGGGGCGGTCGGCTGGCTGACGCTCGCGCGCGTGGTGCGCGCGCAGACACTCTCGCTGAAGCGGCGCGAGTTCATCGAGGCGGCGCGCGCCACCGGACTCAGCGGCGCGCAGGTGCTCTGGCGCCACGTGCTGCCGAACCTCGCGGGCACGGTGGTCGTGTACGCGACGCTGCTGGTACCGCAGATGATCGTCTACGAGAGCTTCCTCAGCTTCCTCGGCCTCGGCGTCGAGCCGCCGCGCGCGAGCCTCGGCAGCCTGATCAACGCCGGGGCGCGCCAGATGCTCTCGGCCCCGTGGCTGCTGCTCGTGCCGGCGACGGTGCTGGTCCTGCTGCTGCTCGCCTTCAACCTGCTCGGTGATGGATTGCGTGATGTCCTCGACCCCACCGGCCGATGAGGGCGTGAGCGCGCGCGAGGCGCTGCTCAGCATCGAGGCGCTGCGGGTGCGCTTCCCCGGCACGACCGTCCCGGCGCTCGAGGACGTGACGCTCTCGGTGGGCCGCGGAGAGTGCCTGGGCGTGGTGGGGGAGTCCGGCGCCGGCAAGAGTCTGACCTTCCTCGCCGCCCTCGGCCTGCTGAGCGCTGGCGCCGAGGTGAGCGGACGGGCGCGGCTCGCAGCGACCGACCTGCTCGGACTCCCCGAGCATGCGCTCGACCGCATCCGCGGACGACGGGTGGGGCTGGTCTTCCAGGATCCGATGACCGCGCTCACCCCGCACCTGACCGTCGGCGCACAGGTGGCCGAGGCGCTCCGCCGGCACCTCGGCCTCGGCGCGCGCGCTGCCCGCACGCGCGTGCGCGAGCTGTTCGAGCGGGTCCGACTCGGCGATGGCGCGCGGCGCATGCGCCAGTATCCGCACGAGCTGTCCGGGGGCATGCGCCAGCGCGTCATGATGGCCATTGCGCTCGCCTGCGACGCGGAGCGGCTGGTCGCCGATGAGCCCACCACGGCGCTCGATGTGACACTGCAGGCGCAACTGCTGGCGCTGCTCGCCCAGATCAAGCGCGAGCAGCACATGGCGCTGGTGCTGATCACCCACGATTTCGGTGCCGTGGCGGGGCTCGCCGACCGGATCGCGGTGATGCGCGCCGGACGCGTGATCGAGTCGGGCACGGCGGGGCAGGTGTTCCGCGCGCCGCGCGAGGACTACACGCGCGAGCTGCTGCAAGCGGCGGGCGAGCTGGCCGGCGGCCCCGCCGCGCCGAGCCATCCGGCCGGACCGCCGGTGCTCGCGCTGAGCGATGTCGAGGTGCGCTTCGCGCACGGCACGGGCCTGCTGCGCCGGCGCCTGTTCACGGCGCTTGAGTCGGTTTCGCTCGCGCTCGCCGGCGGGCAGGCGCTCGGGATCGTCGGGGAGTCCGGCTGCGGCAAATCGACTCTGACCCGTGCGGCGCTGCGTCTCGTGCGCACCCGCGGCGGGCGGGTGGCGTGGCTGGGGCGGGACGTGAGCGCGCTCGCGCCGCGGCACCTGCGACACCTGCGGCGCGAGCTGCAGCTGGTCTTCCAGGATCCCCTCGCCAGTCTCGATCCGCATCTGACGGTCGAGCAGCTGGTGGGTGAGCCGCTCGAGATCCACCGGCCCGGGCTCGCATCGGCCGAGCGGCTGGCGCGCATCGGCGCAATGCTCGAGCGCGTCGGACTCGAGCCGGCACTGTACGGGCGGCGGCCGCACGAGCTGTCCGGCGGGCAGTGCCAGCGTGTCGGCATCGCCCGGGCCATGATCCTCGCTCCGCGCCTGCTGGTGTGCGATGAGCCGCTGAGCGCCCTCGACATGCGCGCGCAGCGCCAGATCCGTCTGCTCCTGGAGGGCCTCAGGGCCGAGCAGGGCATGGGCCTGCTGTTCGTGAGCCACGACCTCGCGCTGGTGCGCCGCCTGTGCGAGCGCGCCCTGGTGCTGTATCTGGGGCGGATGGTCGAACTCGGTCCGACCGCGGCGCTGTTCGAGCGGCCGCTGCATCCCTACACGCGCGAGCTGATCGAGGCGATCGCGCTCGCCGATCCGGCGCTGCAGCCGGCCCGGCTCGCGAAGGTTGCCCTCGGCGAGCCGCCGGCGCCGCTCGAGCGCCCCGGGGGCTGCGCCTTTCGCGCGCGCTGCCCACACGCCACGGCGCTGTGCGCCGAGCGCCGCCCGCCGTGGGTGAGCGCCGGGGAGGGGCGTTGGGTGGCCTGTCACCACTTCGGCCGCTGGGCCGATGGTATGCTCTGATCATGACTGAGCTGACCAT
>JAJXWE010000124.1 GCA_021781775.1 Pseudomonadota bacterium
CAGTTTGGCGTCCGGCTCCGGCTCGTCCGCCGCGTCTGTGATGCGCACCGGTCGGTGCTGCGGTCGCAGGTCGGAGCGCAGGCCGAGGTAGCGCAGGACGGTATCGGCCGTTCCGCCGGGCAGCGCCGAGGGTTCCCCATCCCACACCGCGAGCAGCAGAGGGCACCGCCCGATCAGCGCTCGGGTCAGGTTCAGATACTGCAGATCGCTCAGCGCTTCGGCGCTTGGCGGCCCCTCGGCGGAGAAGTCCGGCGCCAGCGGCAGCTCCGCGCAGCGCACCTGGGGGTGGGCGAGGAGCGTCGTGAGCTCCGCGCGCGCGGCCGGTTCGAAGTCCGCTGCGTAGTGCTGCAGAGGCCCCGGGAGGACGGCATCGACGCCGAGACCGCTCTGCAGCGCGATCCGCGCCGCCAGCAGATCGGTCCCGCTCGCCATGCCGGACATCACTCGGATTTCGGTCTCGGGCAGGAGCGCGCGGATCTGCTCGAGAAACGCTCCGATCGCCGCGCCCACCCGCTCGGTCTCCTCGGGGTCGAGATCGCGGTGCCCGGAGACGCCGATGACGAACGGCGCATCGGCCCACGCGCCGCTCAGCGGGCCGTCCTCGGGCGATGGCAGGGGATTCGACTCCGCGGCCGGCAGGGTGGGGGGACGGTCGGAGTTCATGGTGCGATGCGTATCGGATGACCCGCCGCCGCGCCGAAGCGACTGTGAGTCGATTCTGTATCAGTTGTGAAACGCTGGCAAATGCGGCGGCGCGGCTTGTTCCGAGGCGTCGGGAGCCCGGCGGCACCGTCGGGCGGCCATGGACTGTGCTTCTGCAGCGGCGTACCATGCCGCGCAAATAACAAGGGTCGCTCGGTACCGGGCGGGTCCGTAGATGTGCCGCGTTCAAGGGGTATTGCCGAAGGTGATGTCTGTCCGAGACTAGGACGATTGCCGATCCACCGCCGCCCATGACCCACGCTGCAGTGCCCCTGCTGTCGGGAGCCGTGCTCGATGAGAATGCTTGGGAGGATCTCCTGAGCTTCATCGAGGATCGACGGGTCATCCCGATCGTCGGTCCCGAACTGCTCATGGTGAACGTCGAGGGCCGGCCGCGGCTCCTCTATGACTGGGTCGCGGAGCGGCTCGCCCAGAAACTCAACGTAGATGTCCGTGAGTTGCCGCCGCACTACAGTCTCAACGACGTGGTGTGCCTGTTTCTCGCCAACCGCGGGCGGCGCGAGGAGGCGTACGTCCGGTTGCGCGGAATTCTGAAGGATGCCGAATTCGAACCACCGCTCGCGTTGCGTCAGTTGGCGGCGATCAGCGATTTCGATCTGTTCGTCTCGACCACGTTCGATGGACTGCTCGAGACGGCGATCAACCGCGAACGGTTCGGCGGGCTTCCCTCGACCGAGGTGATCGCCTATACGCCGAATCGCGTGAGCGATCTGCCCGCCGAGCGCGAGCGGCTCACCCGCCCGGTGGTGTATCAGCTGTTCGGCAAGCTCTCGGCCTCGCCGAGCTACGTGATCTCGGATGAGGATCTGCTCGAGTACCTCTGCGCGCTGCAAAGCGAGCACCTCGCGCCGGAGCGGCTCTTCCACGAGCTCGAACACAATCACCTGCTGGTGATCGGCAGCAGTCTCACCAACTGGGTGGCGCGGCTCTTCCTGCGCATGGCCAAGCGCCAGCGCCTCTCCGCGCCGCGCGACGTCGGGGAGGTGCTCGCCGATGACCACACGCTCGAGGACGAGCGGCTGGTGCGATTTCTGCAGCAGGTGAGCATGCATACGCGCATCTACCGCGGTGCGGAGCGCTTCGTCGCCGAGCTGTCCGAGCGCTGGCAGGCGCGCCGGGCACCGGCGCCGGGTGCCGCGGGCAATGGCGCCGGCCCGGCGCGCTTTCTGCTGCCGGCGCGCGAGATGCCCGACAACGCGGTGTTCATCAGTTACGCCCGCGAGGACCTGCCGGCAGTGCAGCGGATCAAGGCGGGACTGGAGGCGGCCGGCGTCACCCCCTGGTTCGATCTCGATCAGCTGGAGGTGGGCGATGACTTCGACCGCAAGATCCAACGCAACATCGGCCGCTGCTCCTACTTCATTCCGGTGATCTCCGCCAATACGCAGCGGCGCCTGGAGGCGTACTTCCGGCGCGAGTGGAACTACGCGCTCGATCGGGCCCGCAACATGGCCGACGGCGCGCTGTTCATCCTGCCGGTCACGCTCGATGCCACGGGCGCGGCCGATGCGATCGTGCCGGAGCGCTTTCGGGCCCTGCACTTCACCTCCCTGCCGGACGGGACGGTGACCACGGAATTCGCCGCCCGTCTGGCCGAGCTCACCCGGGCACGCTCGGCATGAGCGAGGCTGCGGACGGCACGGCCGAGCAGGCGAGGGGCCCGGCAACGGTCGACGCGTGCAACCCCTGGCTCGGACTGGTGTCCTTCACCGAGGAGACCCGCGCCTACTTCCATGGCCGCGATGAGGAGGTTGCCGAACTCGCCCGGCGCGTGCAGCGCCGGCGCCTGACGGTGCTGTTTGGCAAGTCGGGACTGGGCAAGACCTCGATCCTGCGCGCGGCACTGGCACCGAAGCTGCGCGAGCAGGGCTACTGTCCGGTGTACGTGCGCATCGATTACGGGCGTGAGAGTCCCGAGCCGGCCGAGCAGATCAAGGACGCGATCCGCCGCGCCGCGAACGTCTCGGGACATTGGACTCAGGTCGGCGTGTCCGCCGCTGGGGAGTCGCTCTGGGAGTTCCTGCACCACCGCGACGATGTGCTGCGCGATGCCGCGGGGGCGGCGCTGATCCCGCTGCTCATTTTCGATCAGTTCGAGGAGCTGTTCACGCTGGCGCAGAGCGATGAGTTCGGTCGGGCGCGCGCGACGCGTTTCATCGAAGAGCTCGCCGATCTGGTCGAGAACCGTCCGCCGAAGGCGTTCGAGGCGCGACTCGATCAGGACGACAGTGCCGCCGAGCGATTCGATTTCGAGCGCACCGATTATCGCGTGCTGATTTCGCTGCGCGAGGACTACCTGGCCCCGCTCGAGAGCTTGAAGAAGACCATGCCGAGTCTGGCGCAGAACCGCTTGCGGCTCGGACCGATGCGCGGTGAGCAGGCGCTCGAGGCGGTATTGGTGCCGGGGCGCGGTCTGCTCTCCCCCGAGGTGGGCGCCGAGATCGTGCGCTTCGTCGCCGGTGGCGCGGAGCTCGAGCATGCGGAGGTCGAACCGTCGCTGCTCAGTCTGATCTGCCGCGAGCTCAATGACACGCGTCTTGCGCAGGGCCGCGAGTCGATCTCACTCGATCTGCTCGCCGGCTCGCGCGAGGGGATCCTCTCGAACTTCTATGAGCGCTCACTCGCCGACCAACTGCCCGCGGTGCGGCGCATCGTCGAGGACGAACTGCTCACCGAGTCGGGTTTCCGGGAGAACGTGGCCGAGGAGACGCTGCTGAAGCACCTCGCAGCCGCGGGCGCTGCGCCCGCGGCGCTCGCCCAGCTGGTCAATCGCCGGTTGGTGCGCATCGAGGAGCGGCTCGACGTGCGGCGCGTCGAGCTGACGCACGATGTGTTGTGCGGGGTGGTCAAGGCGAGTCGCGATCAGCGCCACGAGCGCGAGGCGCGCGAGGCCGCCGAGCGGGGGCTCGAGGAGCAGCGGGTCCGTGAGCGTGCGGCACGGCGTGCGCTCACTCGGGCGCGCGCCATCGCCGCCGGCTGCATCCTGCTCGCGGTGGTGGCACTCGCCGCCGCGGCGTTCGCGTTCCATGCCGAACGGCAGGCCGAGCGGAGCCGGCGACTCGCCGAGCAGGCCCGCTCGCATGCCGAGCGGCTGCTCGGATATCTCGCCGGGGATTTCGATCGCGAGCTGCAGAGTTTCGGCCAGCTGAAGATCATCGCGGAGTTCACCGAGCGGCAGATCCAGTATTTCCATGATCTGCCGGCGCAGCTGCGCAGTGCCCAGACCGTGCGCTACGGCGCGCTCGCGCTGATCGAGCATGCCAAGACGCTGAACTACCTCGGCCGCTACGGCACCGGCACCCGCAACATCGAGGAGGCCATCGGCCTCCTGAAGCGGCTGAACGCGGGCCGGGATCACTCCCTGGCGACTCAGGTTGCGCTCGGCCGCGCCTACACGGTGCGCTGCGCGATCCTCTTCGCGCAGCAGCGCAACGGCTTTGGCGCCTGCCAGCGTGCCGTGGCGCTGCTGAAGCCGCTCGCCGAGCAGCCGAGTGCGTCGCTCGAGGCTCGCCAGGCGTATGTGGAGACGCTCACGCGCATCGGCTGGGCGGAGCAGACCTATGGCGTCGATTACGCGGGCGCCGCGCAGGCGACGCACCAGGCCATGCAGATCGCGGGCGGGCTTGGCGCGAAGTCGCTGCGCAACCTCAAGATCAGTGCCGATTACGCCTTTGCCGGCGCGTGGCGGACCAACGCGCTCGTGAACCTCAACCGCAATGCCGATGCGCTGCGGGTCGGCCGGAAGGTGTTGACGGTGGCCGATGGGGTGTTGGCGCAGCGTCCCTGGTACCGGCTGACCCTGAGTGCCAAGGAGATCACCGACGGGTGGCTGGTTGCGGCCGCCGATGGTGAGCTCGATCCGCGCGCGGGCCAGCAGTTCGCGCTGCAGGAGCAGCAGACCGCACGGGCGTTCCTGAAGCTCGACCCGGGAAACGTGGACATGTGGAACAACCTGGGTCTGGCCCTCACCGACGTGTGTGTCCCGCAGTGGGCGCAGGGGCGGCTGACTCAGGCGCTGAGCTGGTGCGGCCGGGCGTTCGAGGCCTGGGCCCACGTCGCCAAGAGCCTCAATGGCGGTTTCGTGGTTCAGATCCGCTACCTCGCGACCCGGATGGGGAACTGGCAGGCGCGCGCCGGGCACTCCGATGCGGCGCTGCTCGCCGCGGCCCGCGCCCAGGACCTGTTTCACGCGATCGCCGGGCGGGTCCCGCCGAACCGCGGCGGTTGGTACGAGGTGCGGCTGGATCAGACGGCGGTGCAGGCCGAGGCGCGCTACGAGCGCGGCGACGCGGCGGGCGCGGCCGCGATGGCGGGGCCGGCGATCCACGCACTGCGCTCGGCGAAGGGATTGAAGGGCGCCGCGCAGCTGGCGCAGGCCTATCTGCTCTATGACTTCTCGAGCGTATACGGTCGGGCCGAGTATCAACTGGGGCATTATGCGCAGGCCGAACGCGCCGAACGGATTGCCCTGGCGCAGAGCAACGCCGTCGCGCCGTTCGCACCCTCCGTGCTGGCCGAGCAGCGCGATCGCGCCGGAGTGTCGACGTGGCTGGCGCTCGCGCTGGCGCGTCAGGGGAAGCAAGCCGAAGCCCGGCAGCGCATCTCCCCGGTCGTGACCTTTGAGGAAGGTCTCCTGGCACGGGATCATGGGGATGTCTGGGTGCCCTATGAGCTGGCCCGAGCGCTCTATGCCCAGTCTCTGGCCGACCCACGCCACCGCGTCGCGCGGCTCGCGAGGGCCGCGGGCCTACTGGATCATCTGCCGATCCGCGTGCAGCGTCTGCACGACGTGCAGCTTCTGCGGCGCCGGGTGGGCCAGGGGCGCTGAGCGACCCACCGACGCCTGCATTCGGGCGTGAGCAGTCTCCAACGGGGCGAGGGTCCGAGCCGCTCGAGTGCGACCGGGTTCCGCCACCGGTGGAATGCGCCCCGCGGACCGCAGAACGCCGCCCGAAGGCGGCGTTCTGCACACGAACGTCCGGGCCTGCGCCCGGGTGCGCCTCAGGCGCGCTGGCGGCGGCGCGAGAGCGCCCACCCCAGTCCGGCCAGTCCGGCGGCGAACAGCATGAGCGCCCCCGGCTCGGGAGTCTGGACCGGGGGCGTGCCACCGTCCTCGAACAGTGCGCCGCTCGGAGCGGTGGCGGAGATGTCGACGGACTCGGTGTCCGGGTTC
>JAJXWE010000125.1 GCA_021781775.1 Pseudomonadota bacterium
GAGCTCACCGGCCGGATAGCTCTCGGCATGGATGTAGGAAATCTCCTTGAGCTTCAATGCACCCTCCATCGCGATGGGATAGAGGGCACCGCGGCCAAGGAACAGGGTGTGGTGCTTATCGGCAAATCGCTCTGCGAGCCGGTGCACGACCGGATCGAGCGTGAGCGCCTTCTCGATCAGGCCGGGTAGCTCGATCAATCGGCTCACCAAGCCTTGTTCGCGCTCGACATCGCCGTCATGATGGCGCGCCAGCGCTACGGTGAGCATGGACAGCGCCGTGAGCTGTGTCGTGAACGCCTTCGTCGAGGCGACGCCTATTTCGGGGCCGGCACGCGTGAGCATCACCAGCTCGGATTCACGAACCAGGGAACTCTCCGGCACGTTGCAGATGGCCAATGTCGAGAGGTAGCCGGACTGCTTGGCCAGACGCAGTGCCGCGAGCGTGTCGGCGGTTTCTCCGGATTGTGAGATGGTGACGAACAGCGAGTTCTTTGGAACCAACGGGTTGCGGTAGCGGTACTCGCTGGCGATGTCGACGGCGCACGGGATGCGGCAGATCTGCTCGATGAAATAACGCGCAACGGAGGCGGCGTGATAGCTGGTGCCGCACGCCACGATGTGCACGCACGCGGTGCGGTTGAACACCTCGGTGGCCGCGGGTCCGAACGCCGCCTCCAGGAGGCGACCGTGAGCGACACGTTCGGCAAGTGTGTCGGCGATGGCGCGCGGCTGCTCGTGGATCTCCTTGAGCATGAAGTGGCGGTACGGTCCCTTCTCGGCCGCATCAGCGCTGAGTTCGCTTTCACGTATCGGCCGCTCGGCATCAAGACCGCGCGAGTCGATCACGCGCACCGATTTGCGGCGGATTTCGGCGACATCGCCCTCCTCGAGGAACATGAAGCGCCGGGTGACCGGCAGCAGCGCCGCGACGTCAGAAGCGACGAAGTTCTCCTCGACGCCGAGCCCGATCACCACCGGACAGCCCGCGCGGGCCACCACTAGCCGATCGGGCTCCGCCTCGCTGATGACCGCGAGCGCGTAGGCACCCTCGAGCTCGCCGACCGTTGCGCGCACTGCCTTGAACAGATCGCGCTCGGTCTTCAAATGATGGTGGATGCGGTGCGCGATCACCTCGGTGTCGGTCTCGGAGGCAAAGTGGTAGCCGCGACCCTCGAGATCCGCGCGCAGCGCCTCGTGGTTCTCGATGATGCCGTTGTGGACGATCGCAAGGCCCTCGCCGGACAGGTGCGGGTGCGCGTTGCGTTCGCTCGGTGCGCCGTGCGTGGCCCAGCGCGTATGGGCAATCCCGGTCCCGCCCCCGGCCGGCGTGACCGCCAGCGCCTCGACGAGCTTCTGCACCTTGCCGACCGTGCGTAGCCGGGCGAGCCCCCCTTCGGCGATCACGGCGAGCCCCGCTGAGTCGTAGCCGCGGTACTCCAGACGGCGCAGACCCTCGATCAGGACTGGAACGATATTGCGCTCGGCAATGGCGCCGACGATTCCGCACATGGCTCAGACCTTGGATACCCGGAAGGGGCAGACAGTTTGCCTGAAGTGCCCGCTGCGGGGCAGAAGCGGCGCACAGTTCGCACGACCGCCCCGCCAGCAAGGGCACCGGCGAACAGGCGGGCTCAACGCGGACATAAGATGAAACACGAGTTTGCCGCTTTTCATTGATAATTCGTCGTAGATAGACGCACGTTTATGGCGATTTCGGTCATTGCGGATGGCGCCTGCGAGGCATGGGTCCTAGCCTGTGCCGGTGATCGCGAAATCCCGCGCTCCTTTGCCCGTACCACCCGACGTTCGGCATCTTGCGCGCCGGAGCCTGGCTGATGCGAGCGGGTGGCTGGAGGCTCCCCGGCTTTCGGACCGGGCGGTGCACGCGGTCCGCAAGGAGCTGAAGCGGACGCGGGCCATGCTTCGGCTGATGCGTGCCGGGCTCGGAGAGCGGGCCTATCGTCGCGATAACGCTGAGCTGCGCGACGTCGCGCGCTCCCTGAGTGGGGTGCGCGACAGCCGGGTGCTGCTCGATACGCTGCAGGGTCTGTCCCGGCATCGCGACGGCGGCGCCTCGGGCGCGGGCCGGGCCGACCTGTGCAAGCAGCTGCGGTGTGAACATGCGTGCGCGCGTCGCCTCCTGCATGACGAGGCGGCGGCCGTAGAGCAGGCGCGTCCCGTCCTGCGCGCCGTGAGGGACCGCCTGGCCTCAGGGGACGCCGGGGGTTACCGCTGGCCCGTGCTTGAGACCGGACTCAGACGCGTCTATGCACGGGCGCGCCACGCGCTCCGGCGCGTTCGGACACGGCCGTCGACCGAGAATCTCCACGAGCTGCGCAAGCAGACGAAGTATCTGTGGCACCAGCTGCAGGCCCTCGCCCCGCCGCGCGACCGTCGCAACGGCGCGTGCATCGAGGCAACCCATCGTCTCTCCGACCTGCTCGGCGATGACCACAATCTCACCGTGCTGCGCCACAAGGCGCTCGAAGCGCCCCTGAAGCCCGGTGCGCGGCAGCGGTTGTTGGCGCGGATCGATGCGGAACGTGCGCGCCGGATCCGTCAGGCATTGGCCCTGGCGTCGCGGACGTTCCGCGATCCGCCAGCGGTGTTTTCGGCCCGGGTGATGCACCGGGCCGCCCGGGACTGAGGTCCGCGGGCGCAGCGCTATTTTTTCGGCTTGACCGGCCGCTGCCAGCCCTCGAGGGTGACCTGGCGCGCACGGGCGATGGTGAGCTTGCCCGCCGGCACTTCCCGGGTGACGGTCGAGCCGGCAGCGATGGTCGCACCCTCGCCCACCGTGATCGGTGCGACCAGCACGCTGTTGGAGCCCGTGTGTGCTCCGGCACCGATGTGGGTGCGGTGTTTGTTGGCGCCATCGTAGTTCGCAATGATGGTTCCCGCGCCGACATTGACCCGGGCGCCAACTTCGGCATCGCCCACGTAGGACAGGTGGTTCGCCTTGGACTCCTCACCGAGGGTTGAGTTTTTCACTTCGACGAAGTTGCCGATGTGCACGCCGTCAGCGAGGCGCGTGGTCGGTCGCACGCGCGAGAATGGTCCGATGCGGGCCTCTGCGCCGACGACGGCTCCGTCGAGCACCGAGTACGGAAACAGCTCGGTGTCATCGCCGATCTCGCTGTCGCGCACGATGCACCCGGCACCGATGCGCACCCGGTCGCCGAGGACGACGCGTCCTTCGAGAATCACGTTCACGTCGAGAGAAACGTCCTGTCCGTGCATCACCTCGCCGCGCACGTCGAGCCGCAGCGGGTCGGCGACCGTGACGCCAGCGCGCATCAACTCGAGTGCGGCGTTGCGTCGCAAGACGGCCTCCAGCTCGGCGAGCTGTATCTTGTCGTTGACACCGAGTGCCTCAATGGGATCAGCGAGCTGCACCGGCGTGACGGCCACACCCGAGCGGACCGCCAGCCCGATGACATCCGTAAGGTAGTACTCGCGCTGCGCATTGTCGTTGCACAGGCTGGCAAGCCAGCTCTTCAGGCGGCCGGCGGGCGCCGCCAGCACGCCGGTGTTGCACTCGCCGATGCGCAGCTCCTCGCTGGAGGCGTCCTTCTGCTCCACGATGCGCGCCACCTTGCCGGTCGCATCGCGCACGATCCGACCGTAGCCGCCCGGATCGCCGGGCCGCATGGTGAGCAGCGCCAGCTCGCCGCCGGCGGCGATGTCGACCAGGCGTGCGAGCGTGGCCGGGCGCAGCAGCGGCACGTCGCCGTAGAGCACGAGCACGACCTCGCCATCGGCTATGTGGGGCGCTGCCTGCTGCAGAGCGTGTCCGGTACCGAGCTGCTCGGCCTGGTGGACCCAATTGAGCGCCGGATCGGTAAACACGGCGCGGACCTGCTCTCCGCCGTGGCCATGAACGATGTGAATCCGCGCCGGCGCGAGCGCCCGGGCGGCGGCAATGACGTGTGCGAGCAAGGGGCGTGCGGCGAGCGGCTGCAGCACCTTCGGCAGGCGCGACTTCATACGCTTGCCCTCGCCTGCGGCCAGGATCACCACCGACAGCGGCGGTGCGGAAGCTGATGTGTTCATGCGCCGATTATGCCGTGAGCCGGCATGCGGCGTGCCGTCAGCCGCGCACTTTGCGCAGCCGCTGGATGATCTTCAGCTGCGCGGCGGCGCGCGCCAGTTCCGCCAGCGCCTCGGCCTGCGAGATATGGTCGGTGCGGTCCCGCAGGGCCTCCTCGGCACGCTGCTTGGCGGCGAGCGCCGCCGCCTCGTCGAGATCCTTGGCGCGCTGCGCCGTGTCGGCGAGCACCGTGACCCGGTGGGGCTGGACCTCGATCGCACCGCCGCCGACGAAGAACAGCTGCTCGGCGCCCTCGGGCGTCTGCACCCGCACCTCGCCGGGCTTGAGCATCGAGAGCAGCGGCGCGTGCCGTGGGGCCACGCCGATCTCACCCTGAGAGGCCGGTGCGAACACCATGGTCGCAAGCCCCGAGAAGATCTCGCCCTCGGCGCTGACGATGTCGACGTGAATGGTGTGCGGTTCGGCCATGGCGGCTCTCCTACTGCAGCGACTTCGCCTTGGCGACAGCCTCGTCGATGCTGCCTACCATGTAGAAGGCCTGCTCGGGCAGATGATCGAATTCGCCGCTGATGATGCCCTTGAAGCCGCGGATGGTCTCGGCAAGCGGCACGATCTTGCCGTCCTGGCCGGTGAACACCTTGGCGACGTTGAACGGCTGGGACAGGAAGCGCTGCACCTTGCGCGCCCGGAACACCGTGAGTTTGTCCTCCTCGGACAGCTCGTCCATGCCGAGGATGGCGATGATGTCCTGCAGCTCCTTGTAGCGCTGCAGCACGGCCTGCACGCCGCGCGCGGTGTTGTAGTGCTCCTCGCCGACCACGAGCGGGTCGAGCTGGCGGCTGGTCGAATCCAGCGGATCGACCGCCGGATAGATGCCGAGCGAGGCGATCTGCCGCGAGAGCACGACCGTCGCATCGAGGTGCGCGAAGGTGGTCGCCGGCGAGGGGTCGGTCAGGTCGTCCGCGGGCACGTACACCGCCTGGATGGAGGTGATCGAGCCGGTCTTGGTGGAGGTGATGCGTTCCTGCAGCACGCCCATTTCCTCGGCGAGCGTCGGCTGGTAGCCCACCGCCGAGGGCATGCGCCCGAGCAGCGCGGACACCTCTGTGCCAGCGAGGGTGTAACGGTAGATGTTGTCGATGAACAGCAGCACGTCGCGGCCTTTGCCACCGTCCTCGCGCACCTCGTCGCGGAAGTGCTCGGCCATGGTGAGCCCGGTGAGCGCCACGCGCAGGCGGTTGCCCGGTGGCTCGTTCATCTGCCCGTACACCATGGCCACCTTGGAGTTGGACAACTCCTGGGGGTCGATGACGCCCGACTCGATCATCTCGTGGTAGAAGTCGTTGCCTTCGCGGGTACGCTCGCCGACGCCGGCGAACACCGACAGTCCGCTGTACTGCTTGGCGATGTTGTTGATCAGCTCGAGCATGTTGACGGTCTTGCCGACGCCGGCGCCACCGAACAGGCCGACCTTGCCGCCCTTGGCGAACGGCACCAGCAGGTCGATGACCTTGATGCCCGTAACCAGCAGCTCCTGCCCGCCGGCCTGGTCTTCGAAGGACGGTGGCGCGCGGTGAATCGGCAGCGTCTGCTCGGACTTGACCGGTCCGCGGTTGTCCTGCGGCGCACCGAGCACGTCCATGATCCGCCCGAGAGTGCCCTTGCCGACCGGCACGTTGATCGGCTTGCCGGTCGCGACGACCGCGAGGCCACGCTTGAGACCCTCGGAGGGTCCCATGGCGATGGTGCGCACGATGCCGTCGCCGAGTTCCTGCTGGACCTCGAGCGTCAGATCGACGTCTTTGAGCTTCAGCGCGTCGTAGACGCGC
>JAJXWE010000126.1 GCA_021781775.1 Pseudomonadota bacterium
TGTTGATCCCGGTCGTCAAAGGGTGGTGCACGGAGACGGGCAACGAAACCGCCGCTCTCGGCGTCCAGGTGCACGGTGGCATGGGCTTCGTCGAAGAAACAGGCGCGGCGCAGTATGTGCGCGATGTGCGAATCACGACCATCTACGAAGGCACGACCGGCATTCAGTCGAACGATCTGATTGGACGCAAGCTTGGGCGCGATCGCGGTGCATCAATGGCCGCACTGCTGGCGGACATCCGTCGGGACTTGCAGGCCATCGACACCACCGAGGCATCCGTGGCGCAGACGCGCGATGCCGTGGCTCGCAGCGTGACGTTGCTCGAGAGCGCGACCCGATCCTTGCTGCAGGCCGTGACGGCAAATCCGGCGAGCGGCTTTGCCGTATCGGTTCCTTATCTGGAGCTGTGCGGCGTGGTGGTCGGTGGCTGGCTACTGGCCAAGTCCGCCGCGCTCGCGACTGCGGGTCTCGACGGGGCGGATCGGGCGTTCTATCAGGCCAAGATCCGCACCGCGTACTTCTATGCGCAGCAGGTGCTACCCCGCGCGCTCGGGCTCGCACGGGTGGTGGAAGAGGGTGCCGACAGCGTGCTCGAGACCGGAGCCGATCTGGTGTGACGGGGCGGCGGGCGCCTCACGGGTCTTCGGGAACCCGCAAGACCAGCCGCGGCGGCTCGTTGAGGCCGTCGAGAAACGCCTGGCGCTCACCGGGCGTGAGCCGTGCCCAGTCGAGCTTGTCTGCATTCAGGCGTGCGAGCTCAGCGTCGCTGATGTGGGCACAGGCGCGGGCGCGGCTATTCCAGCGCGACGGCAGCCGGCTCGTGATGCCCGTCCTGAGGATCTCGACGACAGCCGCGGCAACCTGAGCATCGCGAGTCAGGTCGCTGTGCGCGGTGCGGGTGTAGTAGGCTCGCGCGCCGGGCGGCGCAGCGCTCGCGGCCGGAACGGTACCGTCACCGTGGCGCGTCACCTTGTAGATGAAGCCTTCAGTCGCGCACGTCGCGGCGGTGACGGTTTCGCGGCCCACGCCGGCAATGGCGACGAGCCGTGCGTCAATCGGCGGCAGCGCGCGCTGGAACTGGCGCGCAAGCGCGAGCAACGGCGCTCGCGGCGCCGGCCCCTGCGTCGGCCAGGTCTGCGGATCGCTCAGATCAAGGCCGACGGCCGGCGGCGGCAGCATCTGGTAGAGACTGGGGAAGCCGCCGAACACACTCTCGGCCAACTCGTCCGCGGTGCGCTGCAGGTCGAGCCGGGCAATGTTGCGAACGACGGCATAGGTGCCGCGCAACGCCTGCAGCGGAGCAAATGCGCCAACATGAGGTGCACCGAGCAGCACCGCACGCACGACGTGCTCGGTGCCCTCCCGGCTCAGCGCCACGCGGCTCACCAGCCCGCCCATGCTGTGCGCTACCAGCGCCACGGGAGCGTCCGCCTGTGCGCGCAGGCGCGCCGCGAGCTGCTCACCGAGCGACACGATGTCGAGTCGCCAGTCGTAATCGTACAGCGTCACACGAAAGCCCGCGGCGCGCAGACGGAGCTTGAGCTTCAGATGCGAGTAGAGCACCGTTCCGAGCGGTACGATCGGCGCGCGTGCCGGCGGATCGAGCAGCGCGAGCCGTCCGCGCTGGATGTCGAGCGGATCGAGCCACAGCACGTCATCGGGCAGCCCCGCGCCGCGGCGCACGCCCAGCTGCGAACCGAGGATGCCCGGCACGAGGAATACGTGCGGCAGCGACTCGTCCACCGGTCGGCGCGCCGCGGCTGCGGCGAGTTGCGTCAGTTCCCGGTACTCTCCGGCGCCGAAATACGCTTCGAGCGCTTCGCGTTCGGCGCCGCAGCGCAGCTGCCGCTCGACTTCGGCGTCATCGCGACACAAGCGGTCGTAAGGCGTGACGTGATCGGCGACGGTGGAGCTTCGAGGCACGGCAGATCGATTATGCCATCGGCTCGCACGCTTCATGGCGCACCGATACGTCCGGAGCGCGCGATGCGCTCGGCAATGACTTCGCAGACCGCCTCGATCGCCGGCCGACGCGCACTCGTCCTGCGCCACACCGCCCCGACTTGCCGGTGCGGCACCGGCTTAACGAACGGCAGCACGCTGACGCCACGCGCATTGCCATAGGCACCTTCCGTGGCGAGCTGGGGCAACAGCGTGATCCCGGCACCGGTCGCGACCATCTGGCGCAGCGTCTCCAGACTGGTGGCGCTGTAGTCCTGCCGCTCGCCGAGACCGGCCCGGCTGCACACCTCGAGCGCCTGATCGCGCAGACAGTGGCCTTCCTCGAGCAGCAGCAGCGACTCGCCCTCCAGCTCGCTCATCTGCACCCGCGCACGCCGACTCAGCGCGTGCCGCTCGGGCACGAGA
Source organism: Pseudomonadota bacterium (assembly GCA_021781775.1). Taxonomy (GTDB): domain Bacteria; phylum Pseudomonadota; class Gammaproteobacteria; order Steroidobacterales; family Steroidobacteraceae; genus 13-2-20CM-66-19. The sequence continues at coordinate 2,368 of JAJXWE010000126.1, forward strand.
ACTTTGAACGGCTCGCTGTACAGCTCGCGTGCTTCGAGCCCGTCCAGATCCACCGGCAGCGCGAGGATACCGACATCGAGCTCACCGGTCTTGAGCCGTGCCAGCATCGGGGCAGTCTGGTACTCGTGCAGGTGCAGCTCCAGGCGCGGCAGGGCGCGCTGGAGCGGCCGGGCGATGTGCGGCAGCAGATAGGGTCCGATGGTCGGCAGCAAGGCCAGGCGCAGCGCTCCGGCGAGCGGGTCACGGTGCGAGCGCGCAAGCGTGGTGACCTCCGTGCATGCCTCCAGGATGCGCCGCGCCCGCTCGACGATCTGTTCGCCGGCCTCGGTCAGTCCCACGTTGTTCGGCTGGCGCTCGATCAGCTGCACGCCGAGCGACTGCTCGAGCTTCTTCAGTTGAGCCGAGAGAGTTGGCTGACTGACGAAGCAGCGCTCTGCGGCGCGTCCAAAGTGCCGGGTATCGGCCACGGCGACGAGGTAGCGCAGGTCTTTGAGCTTGATGTCGGGCACGGTCGCGGTCCTCGGATCGGCGCGTGATATACGCCATCTATCGAGATTATACAATCAATTGATTGGCTCAATGAACACCAAAGCCGCATGATGCCGCCATCCCCACCGGGGAACCCGTCCAAACCCATGCTTCGAGGAACCCGTGACATGTTGACGATTGGCCAGCGCTTTCCGGAATTCTCTCTCACCGGCGTCGTGTCGAACGATATCAACGGTGCGTTCCAGACCTTCACCGGGGACAGCTTCCCCGGCCAGTGGCGAGTGGTGTTCTTCTGGCCGAAGGACTTCACCTTCGTCTGCCCCACCGAGATCGCCGCCTTCGGCCGCCTCGACAAGGAGTTCAAGACGCGCGACGCGCAGGTGCTCGGCGCCAGCACCGACAGCGAGTTCGTGCACCTGGCGTGGCGCAACAGCAAGCAGGAGCTGCGCGAGCTGCCCTTCCCCATGCTCTCGGACATCAAGCGCGAGCTGAGCGCGCGGCTCGGGATCCTCGATGCCGAGGCTGGCGTGGCGCAGCGCGCGACGTTCATCGTCGACCCGCAGAACGTCATCCGTTTCGTCTACGTGACCGATCTGAACGTCGGACGCAGCCCCGAGGAAGTGCTGCGGGTGCTCGATGCGCTGCAGACCGACGAGCTGTGCCCGTGCAACTGGCAGCAGGGCGAGGCAACGCTCAAGGCGGCCTGAACCGACCGACTGCGTGGAGACTGAATTGAACACTCTGGATTCGATCCGAGATGCTCTGCCCGACTACGCCCGCGACCTGAAACTCAATCTGGCGAGCGTGCTGAGCGTCCCCGGCGCGCCTGACCTGACGGAGAGGCAGATCTGGAGCGTGGCGCTGGCGACGGCCGCCGCTTCGCGCAATCCCGCCTTCACCGCCGCGCTCGAGTCGCTCGCCGCGGCGTACCTGGACAGGGCGCACCGCGACGCGGCGCATGCCGCGGCGGCGATCATGGGCATGAACAACGTGTATTACCGGTTCACGCACCTGGTCGAGGATCCGGAGTACGCCACGCTACCGGCACGTCTGCGCATGAACGTGATCGGCAACCCGGGCATCGCCAAGGCCGACTTCGAGCTGCTGTCGCTGGCGGTGTCGGCGATTAACGGCTGCGGCGCTTGCGTCGCTGCGCACGAGCGGCAGGTGCGCCAGCAGGGACTGGGGAGGGAGGCGGTGCAGAGCGCCGTGCGCATCGCGGCAACGGTACATGCCGTGGCCCGGGTGTTGGAGAACACCCCGTCTGCGCCCAACGGGAGCGAGGCGCTGGCCGCCTAGAGGAGACTCCCCGCCCGCAGCGCGCTGCGGGCGGGGGGGCAGATCAAAAGACGAATGGAATCAGCATCCGCGTGCGCGCCTTGTACGCCGGATAGACTTCGGGAAACTGCGCGCCCATCAGCCGCTCCTCGGTCAGCGCGCTGTACAGAAAGAACGCCAACAGCAGCGGCAGCACCCACAGCACGGCGAACTGCACGGCCAGGGCAGAGCCCAGTATCGCGAACAGGATGCCCGTATAGATCGGGTGCCTCACGTACGCGTATGGACCCGACGTCACCAGCTCGTGCCCTTCACGCATCGACATCGGCATGCCCCAGTTGCGTCCGAGGTGAATACGCGCCCACACCGCAAATCCCAGCCCCAGCATGCACAGGGATGCACCCGCCCACTGCCAGACGTGCGGCGGCGCCGCGGATCGGCCGTCAGGTCCGTAGCCACGGTTCGCGGCGATGATCACCGCGATGATCACCAGTCGCGCGGCCCACGTCTTCCAGGAGGCGTGCCGGCGGGTGCGCTTGGCGAACAGCGCCGAGACGAACCACGTGACGGCGAAGGCCAGCCACAACAGCGCGATCAGACTCGATGGCGTTGCGCGCATGGTCAGTCGCGGAAATTGTTGAACTGCAGCGGCGCCCCGACCTTCGCGCCGCGCAGCAACTGAATCGCCGCCTGCAGATCGTCACGCTGCTTGCCGGTGACACGCACCTTCTCGCCCTGGAGGCTGCCCTGCACCTTGATCTTGGAGTCCTTCAGCAGCCGGGTAATCTGCCGGCCGGTATCCGCGTCGATGCCGTGCTTCAGCTGCACCTCCTGCCGGGCCGCCGACAGGGTGGTCTGCGGCTCCTTCGCATCGAGACAGGCCAGGTCAATGCCGCGCTTGCCGAGCCGGAGCTTGAAAATCTCCAGCATCTGCTTGAGCTGGAATTCGACCTGGGCGTGCAGCGTCACGAGCAGCCCCTCGAGCTCGAACCGCGCCCCGGTGTCCTTGAAGTCGAAGCGCTGCTCGATTTCCCGGTTGGCCTGATCGACGGCATTGGCGAGTTCGTGGGCGTTGAGCTCGGAAACCACATCGAAAGACGGCATGGCGGCGCACTCGCGCAAGAAAACAGGCGGGTATTGTATCGCGAGCAGCGGGGATGGTAGTCTCGACGCCATGCTTCGGCCGCACCCGACCAACCGGCATTGGTGGTGGCGCACTCCCCCTTCGGAGTGGGCCGCGGGCTGCTGATTTTTTTCGCGCGACAGCCGTAGAACAGCCAAAACCCATTCCGGATATCCACCGGGATGGGTTTTTTTATGCCCGCTTGATCTGGAGAACGCGTTGAAGCAGCCATTCGACATCCCAGGAGACCTCGACACGCCGGTCTCGGCGTTCATGAAACTCGCCGCGTTCAAGCCCCACTTTCTGCTCGAGAGCGTCGAGGGCGGCGAGCGGGTCGGGCGCTTTTCGTTCATCGGCTTCGGCGAAGCATTGAGCGTGCGGCTGACGCAGGACGGGTTCACCATCGGCGCGGAGCGGCGGCCCGTTCCGCGCAGTGCCGCGGAGCTGCTGGCTGGCCTGCGCGCAGCGCTGGCGAGTACTGCCGCCCCCGGGCCGCAGATCCCCGGCGTGCCCCTCGCCGGCGGTCTGGTGGGATATGCCGCCTACGACGTCGTGCGCTTCTTCGAGCGCCTGCCGGCCCCGCCGGGCAAGCAGCCGGAGGTCCCCGCACTGCATTAC
>JAJXWE010000127.1 GCA_021781775.1 Pseudomonadota bacterium
GTCGATCCGGCCGGCCATATCGCCGGTCACGTAGGTCACCGGTAGCAGGTCACGGTGGAAGATCGGCTGATCCCAGGTCTCGCGCTCGACCCGCACGAGCGCGGCGAGCGGCACCAGCGCGCCGCTCGCCGCCCGCACGCGCAGCGCCAGCACCTTCGAGACGCGCGCCTGATCGGCGGGCGAGAGTTCCAGACGCACCGGGATCGGTTCTCGCTCGCGCCCGATGTGCACGTAGGTCGCATCGTAGCCCGACAAAGCCATCTGCAGCGTGCGGGCAATCCGCTCCTGGGAGACGCCGAGGAGCGCTGCCTTCTGGCGCTCCACCTCGAGCACCAGGCGCGGCGCGGGCGCATCGACGCTGTCATCGATGTCGACTATGTTCGGCGTCGAGGCGAAGACCTTGCGCACGGCGAGGGCGATCTGCTGCTGGCGCGCGTAGCTCGGTCCGTAGATCTCGGCCACGATCGGCGCCTGCACCGGCGGGCCCGGGGGCACCTCCACGACCGCGATCGAGGCTCCGAACCGACGGGCCACCGCCGCAAGCTCCGGCCGCACAGCCATGGCGATTGCATGACTCTTGCGCTTGCGCGCGTCCTTCGGCACGAGCTGCACCTCGATTTCCCCAAGCCGCGGACTCTTGCGCAGGTAGTACTGGCGCACCAGACCGTTGAAATTCACCGGGGCGGCCGTGCCCGCGTACACCTGGTAGTCACTCACTTCCGGGACCCGCGCGACGACCTGGGCCAGCGCATCGAGCACGTGCGCGGTGGATTCGACGGTGGTGCCCACCGGCATGTTGACCACGACTTCGAACTCCGACTTGTTGTCGAAGGGCAGCATCTTCAGGACCACAGCCTCGCTGACCACCAGGCTCACCGCCAGGACAATCGCCAGGCCGATTCCCGCATACAGCCAGTGGCGGCGACGGCGGCCCTGCTGACCCTCGAGAAACGGACCGACCACCCGCTGGAACAACCGCAGCAGCGGCACCTGCTGGCGATGCTCGCTCGGATCGATGTGCGTCCGACCGAGCAGCTTACGGCACAGCCATGGCGTGAACATCAGCGCCACGCCGAGAGAGATCAGCATCCCGGAACTAGCGTTGATCGGGATCGGGCTCATGTACGGGCCCATCAGGCCGCCGACGAACGCCATCGGCAGCAGCGCGGCAATCACCGTGAAGGTGGCGAGGATGGTCGGCCCACCCACCTCATTGACCGCGATCGGGATCAAATCGCTAAGCGTGCCGCCGCCGAGACGCATGTGACGGTGAATGTTCTCCACCACGACGATCGCATCGTCGACCAGGATGCCGATCGAGAAGATGAGCGCAAAGAGCGACACGCGGTTGATGGTGAAGCCCCACGCCCACGAGGCGAACAGGGTGGCCATCAGGGTGACGCCGACCGCCGCGCCAACCACCAGCGCCTCGCGCCGCCCCATGGCGAGCGCAACGAGCAGCACGACCGAGACCGTCGCTTCAATGAGCTTCTCGATCAACCCCATCGCCTTCTCGTCGGCGCTGTGACCGTAGTTGCGGGTGACCGTAACGTGTACGCCGGCCGGAATGTACGTGCCGCGCAGCTCATCGAGCCGCTGCATGACGCTGTTCGCGATGGTGATGGCGTTGGTGCCGTTCTGCTTGGCAATGGCGATCGTCACCGCCGGGGCGTAGCTCACCTTGGGCAGATCTCGTCCGGCGGCACCGGCACCCGTACCGAACCACACATAGGACTGCGGTGCATCGGGATTCGCCGACACCGCGGCCACGTCCGTCAGGAAAACCGGCATGCCCGCGTGCACCCCGACCACCAGATTGGCGACCGCGTCACGACCGGCGAGAAACACCCCGCCCTGCACCGGCTCGATCCGATTGGCGCCGATCAGCTCCCCCGCCTGGCTCACCATATTGGCCGCCTGAAGGGCGTGCGCGATGTCACCGGCGTCAAGCCCATAGGCGGCGAGCCGGCCCGGCTCGAGCCGCACGCGCACGATGCTCTGCGGTGCTCCGATGGTGTAGACCTTGCGTGTGCCGGGCACGCGCTTCAGCTGCGTCTCGATGGCGCGTGCCACCTGGCCGAGCTGATACGAGCCGCTCTGGGGATTGGTGGTCCACAGCGTCAGCGTGACGATCGGCACATCGTCGATGCCCATCGGCTTGATCAGCGGGGGCAAAACACCGGCGTTCGGCGGCCACAGGTCCTGGTGCGAGTAGATGGCGTTGTACAGGCGGACGATCGCCGCGTTGCGCGGCTGACCGACCTCGTATTGGACAGTGAGCACCGCGAGTCCCGGTCGGGACTCGGAGTAGATGTGCTTCACCCCCGAGATCTCCCCGAGAACCTGCTCGACCGGCGTGGTCACCTGGCTGGCGACCTGGCGCGCCGAGGCGCCGGGGTACGCGATAAAGATGTTGGCGAAGGTGACGTTGATCTGCGGGTCTTCCTCGCGCGGGGTGATCGCGATCGCGAACAGCCCGAGCCCCACTGCGAGCAGCGCGAGCAGCGGGGTGATCTGATTGTGCAGAAACCGCTTGGCGAGACGTCCGCTGAAGCCGAGCTCTGTGGTCACTGCGCGCTCCCGGTGAGCACCGGGAACGGCTCAAGCCGGCGCATGGCCGCAAGCGGATCGAGTGCGACCCGTTCCCCGGGGATGAGTCCCGAGAGTACCTCGACGCGATCTCCGACCGGTTCACCAAGTCGCACCTGCTGCAGCAGCGTGTTGCCGCTCGGCTGCACCAGATACACGGCCGTCACCTCGCTGCGCCGCACGATGGCCTGCTGCGGCACGAGCAACTGGGGACGCTCGCCGGTGGCGAAGGCGACGCGCACGACCATGCCGGGATACAGTCCTGGGACGGACCCGGCGATGGGCAGGTACACCCGGAATGTGTTGGATTGCGCCGAGGCCTGCGGGAACACCGTGACGCGCTCGGCCGGGATGCTCCGGCCGGCGAAGTTGATCGTGGCCGCACCGAAGCGCCGCACCGTATCAGCGAGCGACTCGGGGATATTGACCACCACGCGCAAGGGTTGCAGCGCCGCGAAGCCGAGCAGCGGAGCGCCAGGCGCCACCGCCTCGCCCACCTGGACCAGCCGGTCGGTGAGCACGCCGGCGTAGGGCGCACGGATCTCGGTGTAGTCGACCCCCTCGGTCGCGCCCGCAACCGCAGCCGTGGCGCTGTGCAACGCCGCCACCGCCGCGTCCCGCTCGGCGGTGACACGGTCGAAGTCGGCCTTCGGCACGACCCGCTGATTGAACAGGTCGCGCACTCGTGTGTAACGCAATTGCGCCTCGGTAGCCCGCGCCCGCGCGGCGCGCAGGGCCGCCCGGGCCTGGCCGAGGTTGGCGCGCTGGATCGTGGCATGCAAGCGCATCAGCAACGCACCGGCAGGTACGAAATCCCCGACGTGATGGTCAATCGAGGTCACCCGCCCTGCGGTCTGCGCGGTGAGCGTCGCGCGGTTGATCGCCTCGACGATGCCGTCGAAGCGCGCCTCAGCCGAGCCCTGCTCGAGCTGCACTTGCACCGAGGCCAGCGGCGGCGCGCTCGAGCGCTCGACGGCGGGGTGATGCGCGCTGCATCCGGCCAGTACGGCCGCGGCGGCACACACGACAGTGCGCGACAGGAGCGCGCGACGCCTCATGGCCGTGCCCGCCATGTTCAAAACGCTGCGCCGGGCTTGACGCCGAAGCGCTTGAGAATCCGCGCGAGCGGACAGAAGCCGCTGAAGGCCGACTGCAGCAGATTCGCCCCGACGAACGCCGGCACGATCAGCCACCAGGAACTCACCAGCCAGCTGAACAGCACGCCGATCAGCACAACGGTGCCGGCGAAAGCGAATACGACCCGATCGATTGACATGACATCCTCCCGCGAAGCGCGCCGTAGAACCGGCATTCCGATGGTCAGGGCGGATTATATTAGTAACTTCTAAATTAGCAAGTGGTTATTTATCACGCCATGGTTTACACTCGTCCGCAAATGCGAACTCGCGCGACATCGACATCCGTAACCGCTGGAGAGGCACGCCGCGCGGGCGGCGCTCTGGCGCGCGCGGCGCGCGACATGCAGCCGCACTGTAGCGCGGCGGCCGGCGTGCTGCGCGCCCTCGGCAATGAGCAACGGCTGATGATCCTGTGCCATCTCGTGCCCCAAGCTTTGTCCGTCGGTCAGCTGAACGAGCGCCTCACCCTCAGCCAGTCCGCCCTCTCGCAGCACCTGGCGGTGCTGCGTCAGGCCGGCATGGTGCGCACCAAGCGGCAGTCGCAGACGGTCTACTACTCCCTTGCCCCGGGCGTCGTCACGCGCCTGCTCGGAGTGCTCCACGATGAATTTTGCGGCATCTGATGCCACATGATTCAATACGAAGCTTCCACCTCGCATCCGTACAAACCTCATGCCGACATTGTTCGACCCACTGCAGCTCGGCGAGCTGCGTCTGCCCAACCGCATCGTCATGGCACCCTTGACGCGCAGCCGCGCAGGCGCCACCCGCATCCCCAACGCGCTGATGTGCGAGTACTACCGCCAGCGCGCCTCGGCGGGACTGATTCTCACCGAAGCCACCGTGGTCACGCCGATGGGCATCGGCTATGCGGACACTCCGGGAATCTGGTCGGACGAGCAGGTTCGCGGCTGGCAGCGCATCACCGAGGCAGTGCATGCCGAGGGCGGGCGGATCTGCCTGCAGCTCTGGCACGTCGGCAGGATTTCCCATCCGCTCTTTCTCAACGGTGAGCTACCGGTGGCGCCGAGCGCCATCGCGCCCGAGGGCCACGTCAGCCTAGTCCGTCCGACCACTCCGTTCGTGACGCCGCGCGCACTTGCGCACGAGGAGATTCCGGGCATCGTCGCGGCATTCGCCCACGGTGCCGAAAATGCCCAGCGTGCTGGCTTCGATGGAGTGGAAGTGCACGGCGCCAACGGCTACCTGCTCGATCAGTTTCTGCAGGACAGCACCAACCGGCGGGACGACGAGTACGGCGGACCGGTGCACAATCGCGCCCGACTGCTGCTGGAGGTCACGGATGCAGCCATCCGGGTCTGGGGCGCGGGACGGGTCGGGGTGCATCTCGCCCCGCGCGGGGATGCCCACTCCATGGGCGATTCGGACCGCGCCTCGACCTTCGGCTACGTGGCCCGCGAACTCTCGCAGCGCCGCATCGCCTTTCTCTGCGTGCGCGAGCATCTCGAGGGCGAGCGCATCGGTCCGCAGCTGAAACAGCAGTTCGGCGGCGCGTACATCGCCAATGAGAAGCTCACGCCCGAGAGCGCCCAGGCGCTGCTCGAGCGCGGCGAGGCCGACGCGGCGGCATTCGGCCGCCTGTTCATCGCCAATCCCGATCTGGTCGAGCGCCTGCGCTGCGGTGCACCGCTGAACGAGCCGCGGCCCGAGCTCTTCTATTCCGGTGGGGCAGCCGGCTATACCGACTATCCGACACTCGCGCCGAGCACCTCGGCCGCCTGCGCGCGCTGAGGCACCTCAACGACCGAAGCTGAAGCACGAATAGGCCTTGCCCGCGATGTGTTCGCGGAACGTGGCGTGGCCCGGATCGTCCCCCGCGGCTCCCACGGCCACCATGAGCGGTATGAGGTGTTCGGCGCGCGGATGACAGGCGATGGCGTTCGGCGCCGAGCGCCACCCGAGCAGCCGTTCGCGGCGTGCCTCCGGCTCGATCGCCGTGGCCGTCTCGACCAGCCACGCATCGAACGCGCCCGATCCGCCCTCCCCGCCGGCGAAGATCGCGCGCAGGTTGTGGTAGCTGCTGCCGCTGCCGATGATGAGGACCTGCTCGGCGCGCAGCGGCGCGAGCGCCGCGCCGATCGCCAGATGCCGCGCCGGGTCGAGATCGGCCGCGAGCG
>JAJXWE010000128.1 GCA_021781775.1 Pseudomonadota bacterium
CACCCCGGCATGGCCGGCGACATCGTCCCGCTCGAGCTTGTGCTCCAGTCCGCTCAGCGCCACCAGCCGGTAGAGCGCGCCGCTATCGAGCAGGTGCCAGCCGGCATGGCGTGCCACGGCGCGGCTGATGGTGCCCTTGCCCGAGCCGCTCGGCCCGTCGATGGTGAGGACCGGCACCCGCACGGCGCTCACATCGCCTCGATGGCCAGGCCCGCCGCGCGAGCGAGCTCGAGAAAGCCCGGGAACGAGGTCGCGACGTTGGCGACTTTGCGGATCTCGATCGGCGCGCGGGCCGCGAGCGCGGCGACCGCGAAGGACATCGCAATGCGATGATCGCCGTGACTGTCGATCAGACCACCGCCGAAGCCACTGCCGCCGCGGATGCGCAGCCCGTCATCGAGCAGCTCGTTGTGCACCCCGAGGACGGTGAGCCCCTCGGCCATCACCGCCAGCCGGTCGCTCTCCTTCACCCGCAGCTCCTCGGCACCACGCACCGTGGTCTCACCCTCGGCGAGCGCCGCGGCGACGAACAGGATCGGGAACTCGTCGATCGACAGCGGCACCAGCTCGCGCGGCACGTGGATGCCGCGCAGACGGCTCTTGCGAACCTCGATGTCGGCAGTCGGCTCGGCGGCCGCGCCGGCATGCGCCTGCACCCGGATGTCGGCACCCATGCGGTTGAGGATCTCGAGCAGACCGGTGCGCGTCGGATTGACGCCCACGTTGCGCAACGTGAAGCTGCCCTCGGCCGCGATCAGCCCGGCAACGATGAAGAATGCGGCCGAGGAGAAGTCCGCCGGCACCTGTACCGAGGTGCCGCGCAGCCGCTGCCCCCCCTCGAGCGCCACGCTCAGCCGCTCGCGCCGCAGCTCGACGCCGAAGGCGGCGAGCATCCGCTCGGTGTGATCGCGGGTCGGGGCCGGCTCGGTGAGGCGGGTGGGTCCGCTCGCACCGAGCGCCGCGAGCAGCAACGCCGATTTGACCTGCGCGCTCGCCACCGGCAGGCGGTAATCGATGCCCCGCAGGGCGCTCGCGCCGCGGATGTGCACCGGCGGGCGGCCCTCGCGAGTCTCGATCCGTGCCCCCATCAGGCGCAGCGGCGCGGCGACCCGCTCCATCGGCCGGCGCATGAGCGACTCGTCCCCGACCAGCACCGAGTCGAACGACTGCGGGGCGAGCAGCCCCATGAACAGGCGCATCGCCGTGCCGGCATTGCCCATGTCGAGCGAGGCGCTCGAGCCGCGCAGCGCGCCGGAGCCGCCGCCATGCACCACGACCACATCGCCGCCGCGCCGCTCGATGCGCACCCCGAGCGCCTCGAGCGCGTGCAGCGTCGAGAGGCAGTCCGCGCCCGCGAGAAAGCCCCGGATCTCGGTATCGCCCTCGGCGATGCCGCCGAGCATCAGCGCGCGGTGGGAGATCGACTTGTCCCCGGGCACCGTCAGCGCCCCGGCGATGCGCCCGCCGGGGGCAACCCGGAAGCGCGCCTCAGTGTGAGCAGATGTCATGGTCCTCTCTTTACAGCACGGCCCGCGGATACGAGCCGAGCAGTCGGAACAGCGAGGCGCGTCGCTTCAGCGAAGCGAGCGCGCGGGCAACATGCGGCTCCTCGGCATGCCCGTCGACGTCGATGAAGAAAACGTAGTCCCACTTGCGCCGATGCGAGGGGCGCGACTCGATGCGCGTCATGCTCACCCGGTGGCGCGCGAACGGCTCGAGCAGCCGGTACAGCGCCCCGGGGGAATCGGTGTGCCCGACCGACACCAGCAGCGTCGTGCGATCCTGGCCGCTCGGGGCGAGCAGGTTGCGCCCCAGCACCAGAAATCGCGTGGTGTTGTCGGCGCGGTCCTCGATCTGCGCCGCCAGCACCTTAAGGCCATACACCTCGGCGGCCGTCTGGCCGGCGATCGCCGCCGTGCCGCGCTCATCGCGCGCCCGGCGTGCCGCCTCCCCGTTGCTCGCCACGGAGACGAGCTCGACCTCGGGCAGATGCTCCTGCAACCACAGGCGGCACTGCGCGAGCGACTGCGGATGAGAGCAGATGCGCACGATGCGCCCGAGCGCGTTCATGCCGCCCATCAGGTGGTGGTGGATGCGCAGCTCCACCTCACCACAGATCTTCAGCGGCGAGGAGAGGAAGCGATCGAGCGTGTGATTGACCGTGCCCTCGGTGGAGTTCTCGATCGGCACCACGCCGAAGTCGGCCGCGGCCGACTCGACTTCGTGGAACACCTCGTCGATCGAGCCGAGCGGCAGCGCGTGCACCGAGTGACCGAAGTGCGCGAGCACCGCGGTCTGGCTGAAGGTCGCCTCCGGGCCGAGATAGGCCACCTTCAGCGGCTCCTGCTGCGCCAGGCACGCCGACATGATCTCGCGGAACAGCCGCACCACTTCCTCATCGCGCAACGGGCCGCGGTTGCGCTCGCGCACAGCGCGCAGCACCTGTGCCTCGCGCTCCGGGCGGTAGAACTGCGCCGCGTCGCCGTCGCGGCTCTTGGTGAGCCCGACGCGCTGGGCGAGTTGCGCCCGCTCGTTGAGCAGGCGCTGGATCTGCTGATCGACGGCGTCGATCCGTTCGCGCATCGCCCCGAGCGTCTCGGCGGCGGGCGCGGCGCGGCGGCGGGCGGGAGGCTTGGGTGTCATGGCTCGGGGTCTCAGACGAGGTGGGCGGAGAGCACGCCGCGCACGGCGCGCACGGCCTCGATCAGGTCGGCGCCCGGGACGCCCTCCAGGTCGAGAAGCGTATAGGCGTACTCGCCGCGCGAGGCATTGAGCAGGCCGGCAATGTTCAGGCCGCTAGCCGCTAGCAGCGTGCAGATCTGGCCGATCATGTTCGGCACGTTGGTCGTGGCGACCGCGAGGCGTGCGCAGCCCGGCGGGCGCGCGAGCACGGCCTCGGGATAGTTGACGCTGTTGCGGATGTTGCCGTTCTCGAGGAAATCCCGCAGCTGATCGGCGGCCATGACCGCGCCGTTGTCGGCGGCCTCGCCGGTGAGCGCCCCGAGGTGCGGCAGGGTGATCACCCGCGGATGATCCTTCAGCAGGTTGCTCGGGAAGTCGCACACGTAGGCGTACAGCCAGCCCGCATCGAGCGCGGCGACCGCCGCGGCGTCCTCCACGATGCCGGCCCGCGAGAAATTCAGCAGCACCCCGCCCTTCTGCAGCAGCCGCACCCGGTTCTCACCGACCAGGCCGCGGGTCTGCTCGTTGAGCGGCACGTGCAGCGTGACGATATCCGAGCGCGCGAACAGATCATCGAGCGAGAGCGCCTGCTCGACCCCGGTGGACAGCTGCCAGGCGCGCTGCACGGTGATGCGCGGATCGTAGCCGAGCACGCGCATGCCGAGCGCCTCGGCCGCGTTGGCCACCTCGACGCCGACCGCTCCGAGTCCGACCACCCCGAGGGTTCGCCCGGCGAGCTCGAAGCCGGCGAACGCGCCACGGCCCTCGCGCACCGCCGCCTCGATCGCGCGGTCATCGCCGTGCAGCGTGCGGGCGAAGCTCCAGGCCTGACAGATGTTGCGCGCGGCGAGGAACAGGCTCGCCAGCACCAGCTCCTTCACCGCGTTCGCGTTGGCCCCGGGCGCATTGAACACCGGCACGCCGCGGCGGCTGAACTCGGCCACCGGAATGTTCTCGACCGAGGCGCCGGCGCGGGCGACGGCGCGCACGCTGGCAGGCACCTCGAGCGTGTGCATGTCGGCCGAGCGTACCAGCACCGCGTGCGGACCCTCGAGCCCGGAGGCCACCTCGTAGCGCTCGCGCGGCAGGCGCTCGAGTCCGCGCGGGCTGATGTCGTTGAGCGTGAGGATCCGGTAACGCATCGCCGCTCAGCCGTGCCGCCGCTCGAACTCGCGCAGGAAGGCCACCAGTGCCTCGACTGCCGCGAGCGGCACGGCGTTGTACAAGCTGGCGCGCAGGCCGCCGACCGAGCGGTGACCCTCCAGGTGCGTCAGGCCGGCGGCGGCCGCCTCGCGCAGCAGCAGCGGTTCGAGCTCCGCCCGCTCGAGCATGAACGGCACGTTCATCCAGGAGCGGCAGGAGCGCTCGACCGGGTTGCGGTAGAAACCGGAGCCGTCGATCGCCCCGTAGAGCAGCTCGGCCTTGGCACGGTTGCGCGCGGCCATCGCCGCCAGTCCGCCGTGCGACTCGATCCACTGGAACACCAGGCTCGCGATGTACCAGGCGAAGGTCGGCGGTGTGTTGAGCATCGAGCCGTGGGCGGCCATGCGCGTGTAATCGAGAACCGAGGGTGTCTCGGGGCGCGCGCGCGCGAGCAGCCCCTCGTGCACGATCACCAGGCACAGCCCCGAGGGACCGATGTTCTTCTGCGCCCCGGCGTAGATCAGCCCGAAGCGGCTGACCTCGATCGGTCGCGACAGCAGCGTCGAGGACATGTCGGCCACGAGCGGCACGGCGCCGGTGTCGGGCACGTACGGGAACTCGACCCCGCCGATGGTTTCGTTCGGCGTGTAGTGCACGTAGGCGGCCGCGGGATTCAGCCGCAGCGCCCCGGGTGCCGGCACGGTGGTATAGCGCGAGCCGGCCTCGTCGGCCGCCACGTTGACCGCCACGCCGAGCCGGCGGGCCTCCTCGATCGCCTTGCCCGACCAGGTGCCGGTATTGAGGTAGTCAGCCGCAGCGCCGTGCGCGGTGAGGTTCAGCGGTACTGCGGCGAACTGGGCACTCGCCCCGCCCTGCAGGAACAGCACCCGGTAGGTGCTCGGGATCGCCAGCAGCGAGCGCAGCCGCGCCTCGCTCTGCTCGGCGAGTTCGGTGAAGGCGTGGCCCCGATGGCTGACTTCCATCACGGACATGCCGCTGCCGCCCCAGTCGGTCAATTCCGCGCGGGCCTGCTCGAGGACTTCCAGCGGCAGTGCCGCGGGCCCCGCGGAGAAATTGAACACGCGCACAGTGCCCTTCCGGCCAATCGTTCGCAAATCAGGGAAGCCCGGATACTACCAAGTGCCCGGCCGCCCTTCAGGCCTTTCGGCATGACCGGCCGCCGCCCGCCATTCAGGCCCCAAGGGCCTAGGCCGGCGCATCCCCCGTCCCGGGCGGCTCGGCGGCCGCCCCGTTCTCGGCAGCCTCCCCGGCCTCGGCGGCCGCGCCGCCCTCGAGCGCCTCGATACGCTCGATGCCGACCAGGCGCTCGCCCTCGTCGAGACGGATCAGGCGCACGCCCTGGGTATTGCGGCCAAGCAGGGAGATCTCATCGACCGGCGTGCGCACCAGGGTACCGTTGGAGCTGATGAGCATGATCTGCTGGCCCGGCTCGACCTGCAGCGCCGCCACCGTGGCGCCGTTGCGCTCGGTGGTCTGCAGCGCAATCACGCCCTGGCCGCCCCGGCCCTGCGGCGGGAATTCCTCGACCGGCGTGCGCTTGCCGTAGCCGCTGGCCGAGGCCGTGAGCACCGCGCCCTCGGCCACCACGATCAGCGCGATGAGCTCCTGCGCATCGGCGAGGCGGATGCCGCGCACGCCGGCGGCCTCACGGCCCATGGGTCGCACCTCGTTCTCGTGGAAGCGGATGGCCTTGCCGCCGCTCGAGACCAGGATCACCTCGCGCTCCCCGTCGGTGAGCGCCACGCCCACCAGCCGGTCGTTCTCGTGCAGATCGAGCGCAATGATGCCGCTCGCGCGCGGATGGGAAAATGCGGTGAGTGGGGTCTTCTTGACCGTGCCCTGGCTGGTCGCCATGAACACGAAGTGCTGCTCGTCGTACTCCTTCACCGGCAGCAGCGCGTTGATCTTCTCGCCCTGCTCGAGCGGCAGCAGGTTCACCATGGGTTTGCCGGCCGAGGTACGTCCGGCCTGCGGCAGCTCGTAGACCTTCAGCCAGTAGACCT
>JAJXWE010000129.1:0-4293 GCA_021781775.1 Pseudomonadota bacterium
ACCCGCGTGCTGACCGAGGCCGCAGTACGCGGTCTGCAGGACGACCTGCGCGGACTGAAGGAGAACGTCATCGTCGGGCGGCTGATCCCGGCCGGCACTGGGTTCGCGACGCATGCCTCGCGTCGGCGCAGAAGCGAAGGCCCGGAGCGGCGCAGCTTCATGGAGGTCGGTGGCGGAATCCCCGAGACCGAGGAGACGAGTGCCAGCGAGGAGTCCGAGAGCTCGGCCGGCTGACGTCGGGTGAGGCGCGGCGCCAGGGCGCCGTGGAACGGACCGTGAGTGATACGGGCCGGCGCGGGGGAATGCCGCGCTGGCCCGTTGTTTTTTGGTTGGGCGATTTGGCGCGCCAGGGCAGCCGGCCCCGGGGCGCCTCGCGAGCCGCTCGTACATCGCGCGAACGATCGTCACCGGGTGCACGCCAGAGCGTTCAGTCGGCTCGACCCAGGTCACGGACCACGCCTACACGGCCAGCTCCGCAGCACCGGAGCTGCCGAGTGGATCGGCCGCGGCGAGCGACTCGGCCTCGGTGAGGGATCGGCCTGCACGCGGTAAGCACTCCCCGACGAGCCGGAGAAGGGTCCACAGGCCTCGAGCCGCCCGCGCTCACGCAGCTCCGCGGGACAGGCGCGATGCTCACCCAGGACGTCCGGGTCGAAATCAAGTGTGCGCAGGGCGAGGATCAGGTCGTGCGTCGGCGCCGCCCCGTGGGGTAGGCGGGGCGGAAAGGGGACGCCGTTGCGTCGGTTGCCGGGGTTCGGATTGCCGCGATTGCCAGTGAATCCGGCCGCTGCTATTCTTCGTGCAAATGCGAATCAGTCGTATTTGTAGATCAGTGGCCTAAATTTAAGCGGTGGCCGCACGGGTCCTCGGACCGGTAACGACCGGGCCGAGGGCGACGCGTGGCTCCAGGTGACGCTTGATGGATTCGACCTCACCGGAACTCACCGTGCCGTCCCGTAGCGGCACCCTGCCCGGCTGGAAGCTGTTCCTCGCGGTGATGGGGCCGGGACTCGTCGTCATGCTGGCCGATACCGACGTCGGCAGCATCATCACGGCGGCACAGAGCGGCGTGCAGTGGGGCTACCGGCTGCTCCTGCTGCAGCTGCTCCTGGTACCGGTGCTGTTCGTGGTCCAGGAGCTCACCGTGCGGCTGGGGATCTTCACCGGGCAGGGGCACGGCGAGCTCATCCGCAAGTCGTTCGGTACCGGCTGGGCCTGGCTGTCGGTGAGCGGACTCGGCGTGGCGACCCTCGGGGCGCTGGTGACCGAGTTCTCCGGGGTCGCTGCGGTTGGAGAGCTGTTCGGCGTACCGCGCGTGCTCAGCCTGGGACTCACCGTGGCCGTGCTGCTCGCGATCGTGCTGACCGGCAGCTATCGCCGCGTCGAGCGGGTTGCGATCGGGCTCGGGTTGTTCGAGTTTGCGTTTTTCTTCGTTGCTTGGCGCGCCCACCCCCAGGGGGCCGCAATCGCCGCCGGCATGATGCACATGCCACTCGGCGACCGCGCCTATCTGTATCTCGTGGCCGCCAACATCGGCGCGGTCATCATGCCGTGGATGATCTTCTACCAGCAGTCGGCCGTGGCGGACAAGAAGCTCCAACCACAGCACTACAAGCACGCCCGCTGGGACACGGCCATTGGCTCATTGATCACCCAGGCCGTCATGGCCGCGATCCTGGTCGCCGCGGCAGCCACGATCGGCCGATGGCATGGCAGCGCGACGCTCGACTCCATCGGCGACATCACCAAGATGCTGGTGCCGTTTCTCGGCGCCGACGTCGGGCGCGTCGTGTTCAGCCTCGGCACCATAGGCGCGGCCCTGGTGGCGGCGATCGTCGCCTCGCTCGCCAGCGCCTGGGGGTTTGGCGAGGTAACCGGTTACCGGCATTCCCTGGAGCACCGACCGTTAGACGCGCCTTGGTTCTACGGGATCTATTTGCTTGCGGTCATCGGCGGCGCGGTGGTGGTGGATCTGGCGCCGAATCTCGTCGAGCTGAACATCGGCGTCGAGGTGATGAACGCCCTGATGCTGCCGCTGGTGCTGGGCTTTCTGGTCGCACTCGCCTTCCGCGCACTGCCGCCCGAGCATCGACTGCGGGGGCTCTACGCCTGGGTGGTCGTCGGCGTGGCGCTGATCACCGCCGGTCTCGGCGTTTACGGTGGCATCACCGGCGCACATTTCTTCTGAGGCGTTCCGGCCAATAGCGCCGCTGTCCGCAAGCCCATCAAGGAGACAATTCATGCAACGGCAACCGCTCGGCGCAACCGGGCCGCAGGTCTCAGCGCTCGGTCTCGGCTGCATGGGCATGTCCGGCATGTACGGCCCGGCCGACCGGCAAGAATCCCTCGCGACACTGCACGCGGCCCTCGATGCGGGCATCACGTTGCTCGATACCGGGGACTTCTACGGCATGGGTCACAACGAACTGCTGCTGGCCGAGGCGCTCGCGGCCGTGCCGCGCGAGCGCTTCCAGGTGAGCTTGAAGTTCGGCGCCCAGCGCGATCCGGCAGGCCGCTGGGTCGGCTTCGACGGGCGGCCTGCCGCAGTGAAGACCGCGCTTGCCTACTCGCTGCAGCGGCTGCGTCTCGACTACATCGACATCTATCGGCCTGCGCGCCTCGACCCGCAGGTGCCCATCGAGGACACGGTCGGCGCGGTGGCCGACATGATCCGCGCCGGCTACGTGCGCCACATCGGACTGTCGGAGGTCGGCGCCGCCACCCTCAGGCGCGCCGCCGCGGTTCATCCCATCTGCGACCTGCAGATCGAATACTCGCTGCTCTCGCGCGGCATCGAGGCCGCGATCCTACCCGCGGCGCGCGAGCTGGGCATCGCCATCACCGCCTATGGGGTGCTCTCGCGCGGACTGATCAGCGGACACTGGCGGCACCGCTCGCTGGATCCGGGCGACTGGCGTGCGCACGGGCCACGCTTCAGCGCCGCGAACCTCGAGCGCAACCTGGCGTTGGTCGAGGCGCTGCGGCGGCTGGCCGCCGAACGGCAGATCAGCGTCGCGCAGCTCGCCATCGCATGGGTGCGAGCCCAGGGCGCGGACATCATTCCGCTGGTCGGTTCCCGGCGGCGCGAGCAGCTCGCCGAAGCGCTCGGTGCGCTGACGGTGCAGCTGCGCAGCGAGGACCTCGCCGCCATCGAGCGGGCGGTGCCCAAGGGAGCGGCAGCCGGCGAGCGCTACGCGCCGGCGCAGATGACGCATCTGGACAGCGAGCGCAGCTGACGGTCGACCCGCACGCTTCCTATACCTCGCCAAGCGAGGTATAGTCTGGCGGTGAGCGAGCGTACCCCTGCACTCATGAGTGGCGTTCCCGAGCTCGTCGTCCTGCGTCTGCTGGCGCAGCGCGAGATGTACGGCTATGAGATCGCCCGCACGCTGAAGGTGGTCAGTCAGGGCGCCTTGACGCTCGGCGAAGGCGTGTTGTATCCGGCGCTGCACGCGCTGGAAACACGCGGCCTGCTGAGGGCGCTCCCCCGGCAGGTCGAAGGACGCACGCGCATCTATTATCGGCTCACCCCGCGCGGACGGCGGCGACTGGCGCGTCTCGCCGCCAACTGGCAGCAGTTGAGCGAGGGGGTCGGACGGATCCTGGGAGTCGCGGACCATGATTGAGTCCCGCTTTGCGAACCTGCGGCGCGTGCTGATCCGCCGCGGTGTGGCCGCCCGGCATGCTCGGCGCGCGGCGCTCGAGCTGGGCGAGCATTACGAGCAATTGCGACGGGAGGCGCTCGCGCGCGGGGAGCCGCCGGATCAGGCCGCCCGCAGTGCGCACCGCGCCCTGGGCGCCGACAGCGTCCTGCTCGAGCGTTATGCCGCGCGAGGGGAATTGCGCGGCTGGCTGTACCGCTGGCCGGCACTCTACGCCTTCGCACCGCTCGTCAGCTACACGGTGCTGTGCGTGCTGCTCATGGGCGCGCTGGTGGTGGTGCTGGACGCGACGCATCGGATGCTGCACGGCTACACGGTGCCGGCACTCGTGGCGGCGGCGGTGAACGCCGCGGTATCGGTGTTTCTGCTGTGGGTGCTGCCCATCGGCGTGGCAGCGGCATTTGCGCTTCTCGCCAGCTGCCGCCCGGTCGCGCCGCGCTGGCTGATCGCGAGCACGGTGCTCTTGTGCCTCGTCGCCCGGATGATGAACGCGGGGCTGATGCTGCCGGTCCCGGGTCATCGCGGCAGCGCCACCCTCGGCATCGGCTTCGCCTCCTCACACCTGCCGAGCCAGTTGACCGCGGCGCTTGTGACCGGCGCACTGGCGCTCCTCCCTTACGTTCTCGCGACG
>JAJXWE010000129.1:4303-5844 GCA_021781775.1 Pseudomonadota bacterium
GGTGCGCGCTTCAGCGCCTCGCCGCGGCCGCGCTGGTGCTGGCGCTGCACGCCGCGCTGCTGATTGTCCCGACACCGTCCGCGCTGCGCCGAATGGCTCCCGCGTCGGGCGGCCGCGTACCGGTGCTTGTTCTGCTGAGGGCGGCCGTGCCGCCGCCGCGGCCCCGCCCTCGGAACGCCGGGAGGTCTGCGGACTCGCGCGCCGGTCTCAAGCCGGCTCCTCGTGTTGCGCTCAGCCTGCCGGCGCGCACTCTCCGGCACCGTGTCCGTCCCGTCCGCCCGCCGGCCCGCTGGTTCAGCGTCCTGCGGCAAGTCGCGCGGCGGATGAGCTCGCGTGGCGCCTCAGCGCGCGTGCGCTTAGGGTTCCCCCGTTCCCGGGCATTCGGCTCTGCGCGCCGGGCGCAGCCGTGGGACGGCTGGGATTACGCCGCGACGCACCGGATCGAAGCGTTGCCGCAGGGCGGAACGGTGATCGCGCTCGACGATCGCTGTTCGCTCGTGCTCGCCCCGATTCCGATCGTCGGTTGTTGGCTTGGGCACCTACCCGCCTCAGGCGGCCTGTTCCGGCACATGCGCCTGAGGCCGGTCGGCGCTCTGCCGTAGCCGACCGGCTCGGATCAATCGCGCGCCGTACTCGCCCGCGGGCGGATGAGCCAGAACAGGCCGGTCTGCAGCGTGAAGGACCCGTCCGCGTCGAGCCCGAGCGCTGCGCGAACCTCCTGCGGGGCCCCGCTCTGCAGGGCGCGGATCGCCGCCACGCGCGCCTCGGGCGTGCGCATGCGCGTCACCCAGGAGTCGAACTCGATGCGCAGCGCCCACTGGCGATACTCGCGCTCGGCGAGACCGGCCGCGCCGAGCAGTTCCCGCCACTCGCGCACCGACCGGTTGCGCACGTGCGAGGCGTCGCGCAGCAGCTCCATCGCCTGCAGGTGCGTGTCGACGAGGGCATCGGGCGGTCCCACGACATCGATCAGGAGCACGTGGCCGCCGGGTGCGAGCACGCGGACCATCTCGTGCACGGCCGCTTCGAGGCGGCTCCAGTGATGCGCGCTGTAGCGGCTGCAGACCAGATCGAACGACCCGTCCGGATACGCCAGGGACTCGGCGCTGCCGAGGCAGGTCTCGATCTGGGTCAGTCCGCGCTCGGCCGCACCGCGGCTCACCGCCGCGAGCATGCCCGGCGAGGGGTCGAGCGCCACCAGCCGCTCGAGGTGCGGGGCGAGCGCGAAGGACAGGTGTCCGGCGCCGCAGCCCAGATCGAGAGCTTTCCGCGCGCGCAGCGCTGCACGCGCGAGAAGCTCGCGGACGTGCCCGAGATCCGGGCCGGCGGCGTGAACCGCGCTGCGACGATACGCCTCGGCGCGCGGATCGAACTGGTGCTGGACGGTCTGTTCGTGGGTGGGCATGGCGGGGCCGTAGGAGTGAACCTCGCTACGGTAGGAGGTTCTTCCCCCGGCGCGCAAGTGCTGCCGATCGGCGGTCCGCCCAACGCGGTCGCGGACGGGTGTAGAGTCGGTCGGCGGCGCAGCGTGCGCCGCCCCA
>JAJXWE010000130.1 GCA_021781775.1 Pseudomonadota bacterium
TCGAGGCGGTGTTCGAGGATCCGGCGCTGAAGCGCGAAGTGTTCGAGCGGCTCGATCGGAACACCCCGCCGCACGCCATCCTCGCCAGCAATACCTCGACCCTCGACATCGACCGGCTGGCCGCCTCGACCGGCCGGCCGCAGCAGGTCGTCGGCACGCATTTCTTCAGTCCGGCGCACGTGATGAAGCTGATGGAGAACGTGCGCGGCACGGCGAGCTCCCCGCAGACGCTCGCCACCGTGATGGCCCTTGCCAAGCGGCTCGGCAAGATCCCGGTGCTCGCGGGCAACTGCGACGGATTCATCGGCAACCGCATGCTGCAATACTACGGGGCGGAGGCGGAGCGATTGTTGGAGGAGGGCGCGGTGCCCGAGCAGGTCGACGCGGTGATCGAGTCATTCGGCTTCGCCATGGGTCCGCTCGCGATGCGTGATCTGTCGGGCAATGATGTGGGCTGGGCAATCCGTCGCAACCGCATCCTGCCCGCCGATGAGCGCTGGTCGCCGATCCTCGAGCGCATGGCCGCTCAGGGGCGCCTGGGGCGCAAGAGCGGCCAGGGCTTCTACCGGTACGAGGGCGGCCGGCGGCTGCACAATCCCGAGGCGCTCGAGCTGATCGAGTCGGTCTCGCGCGAGCTCGGGATCGAGCGGCGCGCCATCCCCGATGAGGAGATCCTCACCCGCCTGCTGCATCCGCTGGTCAACGAAGGGGCGAAGATCCTCGCCGAGGGTATCGCCAGCAGGCCGGGCGACATCGACGTGGTGTACGTCCACGGCTACGGCTTCCCCGCCTACAAGGGGGGGCCGATGTACTGGTCCGAGCAGGATGGGCTCGAGAAGGTCATCGCGACCCTCGAACGACTGGCGCCGAGCCACGGTCAGCGCTGGCGGCCCGCCGCGCGTTTGCTCGAGGCGGCGCGACGGGGCCGCTGGGATGAAGCCGCAGGCTCTGATCCGGCTTGACCGCGATATGAAATAAATGTACGTTTAAAACGATTGTTTGAGTTGTGGAGCCGGTGAAATCAATCCCGCCATCCGTCGACGATTCCTGTCTCGAGCCGAAGTATTCCGAGACCGCCATGCGGATCCTCGATGCGGCGGAGCGGCTGTTCGTCGAGTTTGGACTGGAAGCGACCTCGCTGCGCCAGATTACGCAGCAGGCGGCCGTCAATCTGGCCGCGGTGAACTACCACTTTCGCTCCAAGGACGCCTTGTTCGATGCGGTGTTCGCGCGCCGCTTCGCGCCGTGGGCCCGTGATTGCCTGGACGAGCTCGATGCGCTCGAGACGCGGGTGGCCGCGGGGCAGGGCACCATCGATGTCGAGTCGGTGGTGATGTGCTACGTGCGTCCGGCGTTCGCGCTCTCGAAGGATCCCGCGCGCGGCGGTGCGCTGTTCGTGCGCCTGTTCTCGCGCGTGCTGGTGGAAAACCACCGTCAGCTGCGCGAGAGGCTCTCGCGCGACTGGGGTCATCTCGTGGCACGCTACACCACCGCGCTCGGGCGAGCGCTGCCGCTACTCGCGAGCGATGAGGTGGCCTGGCGGTTGCACCTCGGCTTCAGCGTGATGTTTCACGCGTTCGCCGGCAACGACATCCTGAAGCTTTTCGGTCGCTCCGCCGTCTCGGCTCGCGACCCGGATCTGATCGTCAAGCACGTGGTGCCGTTCGTGGTGGCGGGCATGAGCGCCACGACGGGCGACAAGCCCTCCGCAGCGTGAAGGCTGTGGAGGAAGTGAGCGGTCCGGCCGCAGCGGGCCGCAGTAGCAGGGGCAGACATGTCTGACACGAATTTCATCATCCGCAAGGTGGCCGTGCTCGGGGCGGGCGTGATGGGTGCGCAGATTGCCGCGCACCTGGTGAACGCCCAGGTGCCGACGCTGCTGTACGATCTGCCCGATCGGGAGGGCGGCAGCGGCATCGTGCTGAAAGCGATCGGCGCGCTGCGCAAGCAGCAACCCGCGCCGCTCGCGGCCGCCGGCCTCGAGGCGTTCCTCGAGCCGGCCAACTACGCGAGCGATCTCGAACGGCTCGCCGAGTGCGACTTGGTGATCGAGGCGATCGCCGAGCGGCTCGACTGGAAGCGCGAGCTGTACCACAAGGTCGCCCCGGCGCTCGGATCCGGGGCGATCTTCGCGACCAACACCTCGGGGCTGTCGATCGAGGCGCTCGCCGGCGCCTGTCCGCCGGCGTTGCGCGAGCGCTTCTGCGGCGTGCACTTCTTCAATCCGCCGCGCTACATGCGTCTCGCCGAGCTCATCCCCTGCGCTGCCAGCGCCCCGGCGATGCTCGATCAGCTCGAGACGTTCCTCGTCACGACGCTCGGCAAGGGCGTGATCCGCGCCAAGGACACCCCGAACTTTGTCGCCAACCGGGTTGGTGTGTTTTCGATGCTCGCGACGGTCGCCAACGCGGCCAAGTACCACCTGCGCTTCGATGTCGTCGACGACCTGACCGGCCCGAAACTCGGCCGACCCAAGTCCGCCACGTTCCGCACCGCCGATGTGGTGGGCCTCGATACGTTCGCGCACGTGGTGCGCACCATGCGCGAGGGCCTGCCGCAGGATCCCTGGCAGGGGCTCTACAGCCCGCCACCTTGGCTGGAGAAACTAATCGCCGCCGGCGCGCTCGGGGCCAAGACTCAAGTCGGCATCTATCAAAAGAAGGGCCGTGACCTCTACGTGCTCGATCCGGCGAGCGGCGCGTACCTGCCGGCCGGGGAGAAGGCCGACGCGGCGGTGAGCGAGCTGCTCAGGATCGCCGATCCGGCCGAGCGCATCGCGGCGCTGCGTGCGAGCGCGCATCCGCAGGCGAAATTCATCTGGGCTGCCTTGCGCGACACGTTCCAGTACGTCGCCTACCACCTCGCGGATATCGCCCACTCGGCGCGCGACGTGGATCTGGCGATGCGCTGGGGGTTCGGCTGGCAGCGCGGGCCATTCGAGCTGTGGCAGGCGGCCGGCTGGGCGCGCGTGACCGAATGGATCGAGGCGGATATCCGCGCCGGGGAGACGCTCTCGAGCGCGCCGCTGCCCGATTGGGTGCGCGAGGCCGGGCG
Organism: Pseudomonadota bacterium; assembly: GCA_021781775.1. Taxonomy (GTDB): domain Bacteria; phylum Pseudomonadota; class Gammaproteobacteria; order Steroidobacterales; family Steroidobacteraceae; genus 13-2-20CM-66-19. The sequence goes on from JAJXWE010000130.1 coordinate 3,055, forward strand.
CGCCGGCGTGCATTCCCCCGAGGGCTCGTACGATGCCGGGGCGAAGCGGCTCGTGCGGCGCTCGGAGCTGCCCGTGTATCGGCGCCAGCTCGCGCCCACGGCGCTCCTCGGCGAGCGGCACGAGCTCGGCGAGACTGTCTACGACAACGGCGCGGTGCGCGCCTTCACCAGCGGCGACGGGGTACTGGTGGCCTCGCTGCAGACCAAGGCCCACTCGATCAGCCCCGAGGCACTCGAGGGTCTGAATCAGGCGATCGACCTCGCCGAGACGCGCTTCCGGGCGCTGGTGTTCTGGCAGAGCGAGCCGCCGTTTTCCGTCGGCGCGAATCTCGAGTCGCTGCGTCCGGCGCTCGCGGCCGGCGACTGGGCAGCGATCGAGGCGGTCATTGCGCACTTCCAGAGGACCTCGATGCGCCTGCGCTACAGCCTGATCCCGACGGTGGCGGCAACCCAGGGTTATGTCTTTGGCGGCGGCTGCGAATTTGTCCTGCACTGCGACCGGGTGGTCGCCGCGCTCGAATCGTACGTCGGCCTGGTCGAGGCCGGGGTCGGACTGCTGCCCGGCGGCGGCGGCTGCAAGGAGTTTGCGCGCCGCGCCGCGCATGAGAGCCGCGGCGATCTGCTGGCGGCGCTGAAGGACTACTACATGGCGATCGCCACCGCGAAGGTGGCCGGCAGCGGCATCGAGGCGCGGCAGAACGGTTATCTGCGCCCGAGCGACGTGGTGTTGTTCAATCCCGACGAGCTGCTCTACGTGGCCAAGCAGCAGGCGCTGGCGCTCGCCGAGGCGGGCTATCGCCCGCCGCTGTCCGGCGCGCGCTTCCCGGTCGCCGGCCGCACGGGCGCAGCGTCGATCAAAGCGCAGCTGATCAATCTGCTCGAGGGGCATTTCATCAGCGCGTACGACTTCGAGATCGGCGCGCGCATCGCCGAGGTGATGACCGGTGGTGACCTCGATGCCGGGACCGAGGTCGAGGAGTCCTGGATCCTCGCGCTCGAGCGGCGCCACTTCCTCGCGCTGCTGCAGAACCCCAAGACCCAGGAGCGCATCGTGCACACGCTCAAGACCGGCAAACCGCTGCGCAACTGAGCGGCCAGGGAGACCTCCGTCATGACCAAACCGATCCAAGACGCCTACATCGTGGCGGCCACCCGTACGCCGGTGGGCAAGGCGCCCCGTGGCGTGCTGCGCCAGGTGCGCCCCGACGACCTGCTGGTCCACGCCCTGCGCCGCGCGCTCGCACAGACGCCGGTCATCGAGCCGCGGCACGTCGAGGACGTGGTGGTCGGCTGCGCCTTCCCCGAGGCCGAGCAGGGCCTGAACATGGCGCGCGTGGCCGCGCTCCTCGCCGGACTGCCGGACACGGTGCCGGGCGTCACGGTCAACCGCTACTGCTCTTCGGGTCTGAACGCGGTGCAGATCGCCGCCGACCGCATCCGGCTCGGCGAGGCCGACGTGGTGATTGCCGGGGGCGCCGAGTCGATGTCCATGGTGCCCATGATGGGCAACAAGGTTGCGATCAACCCGCGGGTGTTCGAGCGCGAGGAGAATTACGCCATCGCCTTCGGCATGGGCATCACGGCCGAGAAGGTCGCGAGCCAATGGCGCGTCTCACGCGAGGACCAGGATGCGTTTGCCCTGGAGTCGCACCGGCGTGCACTCGCCGCGCGTGCCACTGGCGGATTCAGCGCGGAGATCTCGCCGCTCGAGGTTACCGCGCGCAGCCCGGAGTTCGCCACCGGCGAGGTGCGTACGGCGGTCAGGACCGTAAGCGAGGACGAGGGGCCACGTGTGGACAGCTCGCTTGAGGCGCTCGCGAAGCTCAAGCCGGTCTTCGACGCCAAAGGCAGCGTCACCGCCGGCAACAGTTCGCAGACCTCCGACGGTGCGGCCGCCGTCATCCTCGTCTCGGAGGCGGCGCTGAAGCGCTACAACCTGACGCCGCTCGCGCGCTACGTGACCTTCGCCGTCAAGGGCGTGCCGCCGGCCATCATGGGCATCGGCCCGAAGGAGGCGGTGCCGGCGGCGCTGGCGCGCGCGGGATTGAAGCAGGACGCGTTGCAGTGGATCGAGCTCAACGAGGCGTTCGCCGCGCAGTCCCTGGCGGTGATCCGCGACCTGGGACTCGATCCGGCGCGCGTCAATCCGCACGGCGGGGCGATCGCGCTCGGCCACCCGCTCGGGGCCACCGGTGCGATCCGCACTGCCACGCTGGTGCACGGCATGCGCCACCAGGGCCGCAAGGGCTACGGCATGGTCACCATGTGCATCGGCACCGGCATGGGCGCGGCGGGGATCTTCGAGGTGTTCTGAGGCGTCGCGCCGCTCGGCGGGGACGACTTGTGCCCTGCCGCGCCGCCCTGCGACACTGCGCGGCCCCAGCCGGCCGTGGAGCATTGCGCGTGGCCCTATCTGCCCCCCAGGCGTCGCTCTGGGAGCTTGATCCGCAGGTTCTCTACCTCAATCACGGCTCCTTCGGCGCCTGTCCGGCGGCGGTGCTGCGCGAGCAGTCCCAGCTGCGCACCCGCCTTGAGCGCGAACCGGTCGATTTTCTCGTCGAGACCCTCCCGGGGGCGCTCGATGCGGTGCGCCAGATACTCGCGGTGTTCGTCGGCGCCGATGCCGCCGATCTGGTCTTCGTCCCGAACGCCACCACCGGCGTCAACGCCGTGCTGCACTCGCTGAGGCTCGCCCCGGGGGATGAGCTGCTGGTCACGACGCAAACCTACGGCGCCTGCCGCAAGAGCGCCGAGTTCGTGGCGGCGCG
>JAJXWE010000131.1 GCA_021781775.1 Pseudomonadota bacterium
TGACGCCGGCCGCGCGCAGCTTCGCGCACGCCTCGGCGAGCGCCGCGTCGATCTCGTTGGGGTGATTGATGTGCAGCACGACCACGATCGGCACGGCGCTCGTGCGCAACCACTCGAGCAGACCCGCATCGACGCGCGAGGGCAGCACCACGGGCTGGCGCGTGTGCACGCGGATGCGTCGCACGTGCGCGATGTTCGTGAGCGCCGCGCCGAGGGCGGCCAGACGCGCATTGCTCAGCGACAGCGGATCGCCACCGCTCAGGATGATTTCCTCGAGCGAGCGGTCCGCCGCGATCGCTGCGAGCGCCTCGCTCCACCGGGCCCCCTCGCCCTGCTGCGCCGCGTACGGGAACTCGCGCCGGAAGCAGTACCGGCAGTGCACCGCGCAGGTCTCGGTCGCGATGAGCAGGGCACGGCCGTGGTATTTCTGCAGCAGCCCCGGGGCGCGTCGCGCGGCGTGCTCGGCGAGTGGATCGGGGCCGTAGCCGCTCGCCTCGAGCTGCTCCTCGGCCCGGGGAAGCACCTGGCGCAGCAGCGGGTCGTCGGGGTCCCCACGCCGCATGCGCGCAACGAAACTGCGCGGCACGCGCAGCGGGAACGGGCTTTCCTCGGCCACGCCGAGCGCCTCGAGCGGCAGCCCGAGCGCCTCGGCGAGCGCCGGCGCAGAGGTGATGGCCTCGGCGAGTTCCTGCTGCCAGGTGGCGGGAATCTGGCGGGCCCCGAGCGATGCCGTTATCATACGCGGCCCTTTAATCGGAGAGGCCGCGCATTGTGCCGCTCCGGCTGAGAGAAAGAAATGGCCAGCTACACCACCGCCGAGATCCGCTCCGGTCTGAAAGTCCTGCTCGACGGCGATCCGTACGCCGTGGTTGAAAACGAATTCGTCAAGCCGGGCAAGGGTCAGGCGTTCAACCGCATCAAGGTCCGCAACCTCAAGACCGGCCGGACGATCGAGAAGACGTTCAAGTCGGGCGACTCGCTCGAGGCGGCCGATGTCGTCGACACCGAGATGCAGTACCTGTATCAGGACGGGGACTTCTGGCACTTCATGATGCCGGAGAGCTTCGAGCAGTACACCGCGGGCAAGTCCGCGCTCGGCGACAACGCGCAATGGCTGAAGGAGGGCGTCACCTGCATCGTCACGCTCTGGAACGGCCAGCCGCTGGTGATCACGCCGCCGGCGCACGTCGAGCTCGCGATCGTCGAGACCGATCCGGGGTTGCGCGGGGACACGGCCACCGGCGGTCAGAAGCCGGCCAAGCTCGAGACCGGCGCGGTGGTGCGCGTGCCGTTGTTCATCGATCAGGGCGAAGTCATCCGCATCGACACCCGTACCGGCCAGTACGTCTCGCGCGCCAAGCAGTAGGACCGGGCGGCGTCCCTAGGGCGCCCCGGGCTCGAAGCGGGTGGCACCGAGCAGCACCTGCACCAGGCGCTCCAGGCCGCGGGCGTCCTCGGCATCGAAGCGGCCCGGGTGCGGGCTGTCGATGTCGAGCACCCCGATCAGTCCCGCCGTGCCGAGCAGCGGCACCACGACTTCCGAGCGCGAGGCCGCATCACAGGCGATGTGGCCGGGAAAGGCGTGCACGTCGGGCACGACGACGGTGGCGCGCTGCTCGGCCGCGGCGCCACACACTCCGCGGCCGCGGCCGATGCGCACGCAGGCCGGCCGGCCCTGGAATGGACCGAGCAGCAGGTCCTGCCCGCGTTGGAAGTAAAACCCCGCCCAGTTGATTCCCGGCAGCGCCTCGAACAGCAGCGCGGCGGTGTTGGCCGTGTTGGCGATCGGGTCGCTCTCTCCGGCCAGCAGCGCGGCCAGATCCTGCGCCAGCTGCGCGTAGCCGGAGGGCTTGTCCTGGAAATCGTAGCGAGTGTCGGTGTGCTGCATGGGATCTCCGCGTTCAGGCCCGTTCGGTGGGGAAGGGCATCACCTCGTCGATGCGCTCGGCGCGCGCGGCGAGCATGACCAGCCGGTCGAACCCCAGCGCCACGCCGCAGCAGTCCGGGAGCCCCGCTGCGAGCGCCGCGAGCAGCCGCTCGTCGATCGCTGCGGTGGGCAGCCCCTGCCGGCGCCGCTCGGCGTTGTCATGCTCGAAGCGCGAGCGTTGCTCGCCGGCATCGGCGAGCTCGTGAAAGCCGTTGGCGAGCTCGACGCCCTCGCAGTACAGCTCGAAGCGCTGCGCGGCGCGCGCATCGCGTGGATCGAGTCGGGCGAGCGCCGCCTGACTGGCGGGGTAGCCGTACACGAACGTCAGTGCCTCGCGCCCGAGCTGCGGCCCGATGCGCACGCTCATCAGCAGCTCGAGCAGCTCGTCCCGGCCGCCCGGCGTGCCGACGAAACCCGCCGCCCGCGCCGCGCCGGTCAGCTCCTGTAGGGAAGCGCTGAACGGATCTATGCCCAGCTGCTGCGTGAACACCTCGCGGTAACTCACGCGCACGCTGCTTCGTCCGTGTGCCCGTGCGCCGAGCAGCGCGCGGACCAGCGCATCGACCTCGTCCATGAGCGCCTCGAGCGTCCACCCGAGCCGGTACCACTCGATCAGGGTGAACTCGGCGTTGTGCAGCCGCCCGCGCTCGAGGCCGCGCACCACGTGACAGATCTGGTAGATATCGCCCGAGCCGCCGGCGAGCAGGCGCTTCATCGCGTACTCGGGCGAGGTGTGCAGATAGAACTGCGCCCGCTCGACGCCGGACTCGCCGGAGAAATTGACGCGCGCGGAGTGGATGTGCACGTCGCTCACGGGCGCGTTGATCACCAGCGGCGTATCGACCTCGAGGACGTTGCGGGCGGCGAAGAAGCCTCGGGCCGCCTCGAGCAGTCCCGCCCGGCGCCGCAGCATCGCCGGGCTCGCCGTGGCGCGCCAGTCAGCAGCGTGCGATCCGCTCACGGCGCCGCCGCTGCGCTCAGCAGCCGACCGAGCGTTTCCCCGACGCGGATCGGCTGGCCCGGGCCGAGATCGGCTCGCCATTCGAGCGTCTGCGGCGGCAGCAGCAGGATGACGGTGGAGCCCATGTTGAAGCGCCCGAGCTCCGCGCCCCGCGCCAGGCGCAGCGGTGCGCGCTCGGCGGTCACGGGCAGGGAGGTGATGCGCCGACCGCGGCGCGGGGCGACGTCACCGTGCCACACGGTGCTCATGCTGCCGACGAACAGCGCGCCGACCATGACCAGCGCCCACACCAGCGGTCCGTCCTCGAACAGCAGCACCACCCGCTCGTTGCGCGCGAACAGCCCGGGAACCGCCGCTGCGGTGGTGGCGTTGACGCTGAACAGCCGTCCGGGGACGAACCAGGCCGCACGCAGCTCGCCGGCGAGCGGCATGTGGATGCGGTGATAGTTGTAGGGAGCGAGGTACAGCGTCGCGAATGCCCCGCCGCGCAGCGCCGGCGTCCGCTCGGCATCGGTCGCAAGCAGCGCCTCGAGCGTGTAGTGATGTCCCTTGGCCTGCACGATGCGCGCGCCGTCGAGCCGCCCGATCTGGCTGACCGTCCCGTCGACCGGGGAGGCGAGCACGAGCGGCTCGGGTGCGCTCGGCCGGCTGCCCGGCCGCAGGGCGCGCGTGAAGAACGCGTTGAAGCTGGGGTAGCTCTGCGGCTCCCCGTGCACAGCATCCTGCATGTCGGGACGGAAGTGACGGACGAAGGCACCGATCAGCGCCCGCTTCAGCGGTCGGGCGCTGCTGCGCGTCAGGTGCAGGACGAGCCGGCTGAGCAGGTGCTGTGGCAGCAGGTGCTGCAGCGCCACGAACAGGCGCGCGCGCAGCGGCGGGGATGGCGCAGTCTCGCGCATGTGGCCGCCGCGCTCAGCCACTCGTCAGCAGCCGCTCGGCGCTGCCCTGCACCGCGGCGGCCAGGCGCCGCGCGTCAAACGGCGGCGTGAACAGAGCGACCTCGCGGCCCCGTGCATCGAGCAGGAAGATCGCCATGGTGTGCTCGAACGTCGTATCGCCGCCGGGCAGCGCGATGCGCCCGCGGGCGACACCAAGACGCGCGCTCAGCGGCCCGATCTGCGTCAGCGGGCCGGTCAGGCCGAGCGAGAGCGGATCGAACCGCCGCACGAACTGCGCGAGCACCGCCGGGGTGTCGTGGCGTGGATCGACCGAGACGAACAGCACCTGCAGTGGCAGGCGCGCCAGGCGCCGCTGCACCTGTGCGAGCAGCGCGAGGGCATCCGGACACTCGTCCGTGCAGCGGGTGTAGCCGAAGTACATCAAAGTCAGGTGGCCGCGCAGGTCGGCGTTGCGGAACGGGCGGTTGCGGCTGTCGGTGAGCGCGAAGGCGCCGAGCGGTCGCGGTCGCGGCAGCCAGGTGCCATAAGCCGGCACGGGTGGACGGCTGTACCGCGCGCCGGCCAGCCGGTACCCTGCGAACCCGGCGCCCAGACACGCCAGCGCCACCACGGTCCAGAAATAACGCGAAGACATGACGCCAGTATCCCACAGCGGGCCACCGCGCGCGGCGCGCGCGCACCGCCTGAGCGTACGCCGGCTGATTGAGCAGGGGGCGCGGCGTCTGCAGCGCGCCGGCGTGTTCTTCGGGCACGGCACCAACAACGCGTGGGACGAGTCGGCCGCGCTGGTGCTGCATGCGCTGGCGCTGGACCACGACGACCCGACGGTCTACGGCCGACGCGTGGGCCGGGGGGATCAGCAGCGGGTGCGCGCACTGCTCGCGCGGCGCATCGAGGAGCGCATCCCGGCCGTCTACCTCACCGGCCGGACCTGGTTCGCCGGTTTGCCGTTCGAGGTCGATCCGCGCGTGCTCATCCCGCGCTCGCCCATCGCCGAGCTGATTGAGCGGCGCTTCGCCCCATGGCTCGCTGCGCGGCGGATCCACCGGGTGCTCGACATGGGTACCGGCTCGGGCTGCATCGCCATCGCCTGCGCCAGGGCGTTGCCCTGGGCGAGGGTCGACGCCGCAGACATCTCCGTGGCGGCGCTCGAGGTGGCCGCGCGCAACGTGCGCCGCCACCGGCTCGCCGGCCGCGTGCGCCTGGTACGGTCCGATCACTTCGCGGCCCTCGGGGCCGAGCGTTACGATCTGATCGTCTCGAACCCGCCGTATGTCGGTGCGCGCGAGCTCGCCGCGCTGCCACCGGAGTACCGGCACGAGCCCGCGCTCGCACTGGCCTCGGGCCGCGCCGGGCTCGACTCGGTGCACGTGCTGCTCGCGCAGGCGCGGCGGCATCTGCGGCCCGGCGGGGCGCTCATCGTCGAAGTGGGCAATACCGAGCGGGCGGTGCGGCGCGCATACCCGCGACTGCCGTTCGTCTGGCTGCAGTTCGAGCGCGGTGGCGGCGGGGTGTTCCTGCTCGCGGCGGCCGATCTGCCCTCGCCCCGCGCCCGCCGCGCGGGCGCATAGTACACTCGCCGACGCCGCGCCCGGCCCCGGAGGAGATCGCCCCGAGCCGCGCATCCGCGCGGCGCGAGCAGGGGCGGGGCATGTCCGGCAACACGTTCGGCAAGTTGTTCACGGTGAGCACCTTCGGCGAGAGCCACGGCCCGGCGCTCGGCTGCATCGTCGACGGCTGCCCGCCGGGGCTCGAGCTCAGCGAGGCCGACCTGCAGGCCGATGTCGACCGGCGCCGCACCGGCACGTCGCATTTCGTGAGCCAGCGCCGCGAGGCCGATCAGGTGCGCATTCTTTCGGGCGTGTTCGAGGGGCGCACCACCGGCACCCCGATCGGTCTGCTGGTTGAGAACAGCGATGCCCGCTCGCGCGACTACGAGAAGATCAAGGACCGCTTCCGCCCGGGGCACGCCGACTACACTTATCAGCACAAGTACGGCCTGCGCGACTATCGCGGCGGCGGGCGCTCCTCG
>JAJXWE010000132.1 GCA_021781775.1 Pseudomonadota bacterium
GCCGATGACTTCACCGACCCGGCGGTGGCCGAGATCTTCAGCCACCTGGATTCCTCGATCGTGTTGTCGCGCGACATGGCCGCCGAAGGCATGTACCCGGCGATCGATCCGCTCGGGTCGACCTCGACCCTGCTCGATCCCCGGCTGCTCGGCGAGCGGCATTACCGCGTCGCCCAAGAGGTCAGAAAGGTCATCGCCCATTACCGCGACCTTCAGGAGATCATCGCCTTGCTCGGCATCGAGGAGTTGAGCGCGGCCGACCGAACCACGGTCGGCCGCGCGCGCCGATTGCAGCGCTTCCTGACCCAGCCGTTCATGGTCACGGTGGCGTTCACCGGCAAGGCCGGCCGAACGGTGGAACTCGACAAGACGCTCGCCGGATGCACGTCGATTCTCGACGGCGAGACCGACGATTGGGCCGAGTCGTCACTGTACATGGCCGGGGATCTCGAGGAGGCGCGCCGGCGTGAAGCGGCGGCGCGCAAGCCGGCATGAGGCTCCTCGTGGCGACGCCGCTCAGCATCGTCCTGGACCGCGGCGACGTGGCGGGGATTCGCGCCGAGGACGAGACCGGCGCATTCGGCATCCTCGAGGGCCATGCCGATTTCCTCACCGCCCTGTCGATCTCGGTGATCACGTGGCGCAATCACGATGGGGCCCTGCATCATCTCGCCGTGAGCGGCGGGATGCTCGAGGTTCAAGACGGCCATGTCGTCCGGGTCGCCACGCGCGAAGCGGTCGCGGACGATGACCTCGAACGGTTGCAGAGCGAGGTCCTGAGCGCGTTTCGCCGCCGCTCGGAGGTGGAGCGAACCGCGCGAACGGACGCTCAGCGGCTGTATCTGGCGGCGTTGCGGCAGATCCAGCGGCTCCTGCGGGCAACGCCGGCCAACGCGACTCCCGGGGGACGGGCACCGTGAGCGAGCCGGAGGATCGGGATCGGCTGGGCGACGCGGTTCGCCTGAGACGGGAACGTCAGGAGCGGTGGCGCCGGCAAGGGGAACGGTCCATCGGCCAGAACTTCGGGCTGATCGGAGCGCTCGGCGCCAGCGTGGTGGTGCCGACCTTGCTCGGTGTTTTTACCGGCCGATGGATCGACCATCGCTTCCACTGCGGCGTTTTCTGGACCGCCGCATTGCTCGTCGCGGGTCTCGCCATCGGCTGCATCCTGGCCTGGCAGCAGGTGCGCGGCCAATGAGTACCGATCGATGATCGTCACCGCCACCAGGCTCGGCGTGTTCGGCGTCCTGGGCATCGCGCTCGGGCTCGTCTACTTCCACGCATTGCGCCGCTCCATCGAGGGATATTCGGCCCAACGAGGCTGGCTGTTCCCGGCGCTGGCGACTCTGGCGCGCCTGGCGGCGGCGGCGACGGCACTGGCCCTGATCGCACGCGAGGGCGCCGGAGCGCTGCTCGTCGCGTTCCTCGGATTCCTCATCGCCCGCGCGCGGTCGCTCCGGCGCGCTGCGAGGACGGTCTAGATGCAACCCTCACCGCTCACGAGCACCGTGCTGCTGCGCTTGGGACCCGTGCCGATCACGCAGCCCGTCGTCACCACCTGGGCGATCATGCTCGCGCTGGCAGTCGCCTCCGCCGTGTCGACACGCCGCCTGCAAATGCGTCCAGGACCGACCCAAGCCGTGCTCGAGACCCTGATCGTCGGGATCGAGCAGCAGATTGCGGAAGTGATCCGCAAGGACGCCCGGCGGTTCCTGCCGATGCTGGGAACGCTGTTCCTGTTCATCGTCACCGCCAATCTGAGCGGGCTGCTGCCCGGTGTCACCGCACCCACCAGCAGGCTCGAGACACCGGTGGCCCTCGGTCTCATCGTGTTCTTCTCGGTGCATTATTTCGGCATCCGCGCACGCGGCCTGCGCGGCTATCTGGCCAGCTTCGCCAAGCCCAAGCTCATCATGCTGCCGCTGAATCTTCTCGCCGAGGTCACGCGCACCTTCTCGCTGATGGTGCGTCTTTTCGGCAACGTGATGAGCGGCGAATTTGTGATCGCGCTCGTCGTGGCGCTGGCCGGTCTGTTCGTGCCGGTCCCGTTGATGGTGCTGGAGCTGCTGATCGGCGTGATACAGGCCTATATATTCTCGGTGCTCGCAACCGTCTTCATCGGTGCCGCGGTGAGCGGCGACGACGACACGTCGAAGGAGAGTCAATGGACGTAAGAACACTGTCGATCATCGGGGCGACGATCGCCGTCTCCATCGGGTCCATCGGTCCGGCAATGGCGGAGGGCCGCTCGATCGCGGCGGCGATGGACGCCATCGCCCGTCAGCCCGAAGCGTCGGGCACGATCTCGCGCACGCTGTTCGTGGGCCTTGCCATGATCGAGACGATGGCCATCTACTGCCTCGTGGTGGCGCTGCTGCTGTTGTTCGCGAACCCCTACGCGCGCTGACGATGCATCTCGACGCCTGGACGGTTTTCCTGCAGACGGTGAATTTCGCCGTACTGGTATGGCTGCTCCACCGCTTCCTGTATCGGCCGGTGCTGCAGGTCATCGACCGGCGCCAGGACGAGGTTCGGCGCCAGTTCGACGAGGCCAAGGCATTGCAGGACACGGCACGAGCGCACCTTGCCGACCTCGATGCCCTGCGCGCCAACATCACCGCCGAGCGCGAGTCGGCAATCAAGACGGCGGTCGCGCAGACCGAGGAGGCGATGCAGGTTCGCCGGGCACAGGCGTCGCGTGATGCGCAGGCGCTGCTCGATGAAGCACGCAAGACCGCGGCCGCGGAGCGCGAGGCGCTCACCCGCGAAGCCCGTCGCCTGGCGCTCGATCTGGGGGCGGACCTGGCGCGCCGACTGCAGGCGGAGGTACCGCCGACACTGCGCGCCGCGGCCTGGCTGGAGCGCATCGAACAGGAGCTGAACAGGCTGCCGGCCGCCGAGATCGCATCGCTCCGGGCGCAGGTCTCCGGAAACCACGCCCTGCGCGTGGTCACCGCCCTCCCGCTCGCCGCGGGCGAGGCCGAGGAGTGGCGCAACCGCCTGGCACGGGCATTGGGCGCGACACCGGGCGTCGAGTTCGAGGTGGACCCAGCGCTGGTCGCCGGCGCCGAGCTGCATTTCCCCCTCGCGGTGCTCAGCTTTTCGCTGAAGAGCGTGCTCGCCGTGCTGGGCGCCGTGAGCGGCGAGCATGTCGACGCCGGTTGAACGGTTGCGGGAATGGGCGCAGCGGAGCCGGCACCGGCTCGAGACGCTGGAGCTCGCGCCACGGATCGAGCACATCGGTCGCGTGGTCCGGGTGGGCGACGGCATCGCCGTGGTCCGCGGGCTGCCTGCGACCCGCCTCGATGAACTCCTGTTGTTCGACAACGGCGTCCGCGGACTGGCGGTCGATCTCGCGGAAGAGGAGATCGGCTGCGTGCTGCTCGGCGAGACCGGCACCATCGCGGCCGACAGCCTCGTCAAAGGCACCGCCGAAGTGGTCCGCGTCCCGGTGGGCGATGCGCTGCTCGGCCGGGTGGTCGATGCACTGGGCGTGCCGCTCGATGGCCGGGAACCGCCCGAGCCGGTCGAATACTGGCCCGTGGAACGGCCGGCGCCGGCCATCGTGGATCGCGCACTGGTCACACAACCGCTCGGGACCGGCCTGCTGGTGGTCGATGCGATGATTCCTCTGGGGCGAGGGCAGCGCGAGCTCATCATCGGTGACCGGGGGACCGGCAAGACCGCGGTCGCGGTCGATGCCATCCTCAACCAGCGATCGAGTGACGTGCTGTGCATCTACGCAGCGGTCGGACAAAAGGCTTCCTCGGTGGCGCGCGTGATCGAGGCCGTGCGCCACCATGGCGCTCCCGAACGCTGCCTGTTCGTGGTCGGCAACGCCGATGCGGCGCCGGGCCTGCAGTGGCTGGCGCCCTATGCCGCCTGCGCGATGGGCGAGTACTTCATGTCCCAGGGCCACGACGTGCTGCTCGTGATCGACGATCTCACCAAGCATGCCGCCGCGTACCGACAAGTCTCGCTGCTGTTGCGTCGCGCCCCCGGCCGGGAGGCGTATCCCGGGGACATCTTCTACATCCACTCCCGGCTTCTGGAGCGTTCGGCCAAGCTCTCACCCGAGCGCGGCGGCGGCTCGCTCACGGCACTGCCGATCGCCGAGACCCAGGCCGGCAACATCAGCGCCTACATCCCGACCAATCTGATCTCGATCACCGACGGACAGATCTATCTCGACCCTCACCTGTTCTACGAGGACTTGAAGCCGGCGGTCGACGTGGGCAAGAGCGTGTCCCGCGTCGGCGGCAAGACGCAGGCCGTCGCGCTCAGGTCGCTGGCCGAAAACCTGAGGTTGGAATACGCACAATTCCTCGAGCTGGAGGTCTTCACGCGCTTCGGCACCATGGTGGACGCCCGAACCCGCAGCATCATCGAGCATGGCCGGCGCATTCGCGCGGTGCTCGGGCAGCCGCAGCTCGCGCCGCTCACGCTCGGTCTGCAGATCGCACTGCTGTGTGCGCTCGGCGACCGGGTGCTGGACTCGCTGACGATCGAGCAGGTGGGCTCGTTTCGACTGCGCCTCGAGTCCTGGCTCGAGGAGCACAGCCCAAAAATCCTGTCGCTCGACGAACGGATGCCGCCGCTTACGGACGACGAGCGGCTGCAACTCAAGGAGGTCCTGACTCGACTTGCCGATGACATCCGCGCCGCGCACGCCACGCCCACCCCATCCGCGCCGCCGACCTCCGCATCGGAGGTCGCGTGAGCCGGCTGGTCGAGATCACGCACCGCCTCGCCAGCATGAACGAGCTGGCCGACATCGTCGGCGCGATGCGTTCCCTGGCCGGCATGCGGATGCGTGAGGCGCAGCAAGCACTGCCCGGCGTCGGCAGCTACGGCGAAGCCATGACCCGGGCGCTGGGCACGGCCCTGTCGCTCGACCAGACCTCCGGGCCCGAACCCGGCAGCCTCCGGGGGCATCGGATCCTGGTGCTGTGTGGCGCCGAACATGGCTTCGTCGGCGGATTCAACGACCGGCTGCTCAGTTCGGCCGAGAAGGCTCTGCAGCACGGCGATGAGTTGTTCGTGATCGGAGCCCGCGCGGCCGCCGCGGCGCTCGAGCGAGGAGTCGCGTTGGCATGGTCCGGGTCCATGGCAACGCATGCGGTCGCCGCTCCCGACTCGGTCGGCAGACTGATGAGCGAGCTGTACCGTCGATTGGCGCGAGGTGAGGTCCTGGGTCTTGCGGTGATGTATGCGCGCGCCCGGCCGGGAAAATCACTCGAGGTGATGCATCGATCGCTGCTGCCGATCGATCGAGCCGCCTTTCCCGCGGCGGTGCAGCGCTCGCGCCCGCTGCATCAACTCACGCCGCGGGTGCTCATCCAGCGGTTCATCGCCGAGTACTTGTTCGCCATCCTCACGGAAGCCGCGGTCGAGTCGATCGCCGGCGAAAACGCGGCGCGCCTCGCCGCCATGGAGGCCGCACGGGAGAACGTCGACAGAAAGCTCGAGAGTCTGCGCGAGCAGTCCCGGCAGGCCAGGCAGACGGAAATCACGGATGAGTTGCTCGACCTGATCACCGGTACGGAGGCCGCCGAACCGCTGACCACGGGCACATTGCGCACTCACTGAACGGTCGCAGGGCCGCGCGCCGAGGCGCGTTGTTGATCAAGCGTCGGTCTGGCGTCTCGAAGGGCTCGTCTCAATGATCTCCGGGTAAACGCGGGTTCTACCCGGAGATCAGCCGAGATCCCTCAATCCCTACTTCGTCGCGTGCACCTTCGGGAGGTTCGAGAACGTCGTGCGCGCGTCCAC